>NZ_JAJNRP010000004.1:0-227574 GCF_021083625.1 Schaalia sp. lx-100
TTTCAGTTGGTAAGGTAGCTAATCAGTTGATCCGCGGCAGTATCACGCTGACCAAGGTGGACGCTGAAACGCGTGCTCGGCTTGCTGGCGCGGTCTTTGAGCTTGTGGATGCTCAAGGCGGCGTGGTTGATGAGCAAACCAGCAGGACTGATGGTGTGGTCTCGTTTGAGGGCGTGCCGTACGGTGAGTATGTGGTGCGTGAAAAGAGCGCGCCTGCATCGTTCTTGCCCAGTAGTGTGACACTGAAGGCGAGTATTACTCGTAATGAGCAGGTTGTTGCTTTGGGCGAGTATGTGAATACCGCGATGCGTGGCAGTATTTGGGTGCATAAGATTGACGCTGAAACAGGCCAGCCTTTACAAGGCGTGAAGTTTGGTGTGTATCAGCAGCCAGAAAACATGAACCTTCCTGCCCGTAGCACAGATAACGCGGGTGAGCAGCCACAAAATGGCGCCCACACAACAAACCCCGCCGACACAAACCCCGCGGCCAACACAAACCCTGCTGTTGAGGGCGCGATGAACGCTCCTGCGGGCAACACAAGCCCTGCTGCGGGCAACACGACTCCTGCTGCGGGTGAGGCAAGCCCTGCGGGGGGCGAGCTTGTTGCTGTGGGTGTGTCTGATGTGAATGGTGATGTGGTTTTTGCTGGTTTGCGTATGGGATCGTATGTGGTGCGTGAGCTGGTTGCTGCGCCCGGGTACAATCGTGCTTCCAGCCTGACGCGTATGGCGGTTCTTCAAAAAGACGGGCAGGTTGTGCAGGTAGAAGACGTGGAAAATACTCCGATACGTGCTGATATTGTCCTGCGTAAACAAGACAAGGCGGGTCATGGTCTTGCTGGCGCTGTTTTTGAAGCTGTCCATCAAGAAAGCGGGCAAACGCTGAGCGCGACCAGCGGCTCGGATGGTCTTGTGCGTTTTTCTGCTGCCCTGTACGGGCAGTGGGTGGTGCGTGAGGTTCACGCCCCGCATGGCTACCTGTTAAACCAAGAAACACGCACAGTCAACGTGAGCGAGCAGGGCGTGACAGTAGATGCCGGCGTGATAGTCAATGAGCCTGTCCCGGTCAAGATCGGTAAGAGCGCCCTGGCTATGACCGGCGCTATGCCGCTCATCTGGGTACTAGCCGCAAGCACAGCACTAGCCGGCCTGACACTCATAACCACCACCCGCACACGACGCACACGCTCGTAACATACGCAAGAGCACTAAGGCCTCACAGGGCCTAAGTGCCATGCAAAAGTAGAGGGTGTTCTTCTCAACCACAAACGAGAAGAACACCCTCCTGCTTTTTACTTCGCACACACGACACCCACGCATACACCCACTGTCCGCGTGGTGGCTGGGCGACCCAGACAAGCTCTGGCTATCGCCCACACATACCCACCGTCCAACGCCTAGTGACCCTCCACCACCTACTGTCCTTTACCTCCTCTAAGCTCACCCCATGCACAGTGTTCACCAGCTCTAGGATTAGCCTCACGTATCAAAAACGTAGGTTTTACAATAATCAAACTGTGAATGTGTGAGAGGACAGCTTGACTGACGTGCGACGAATTATTAATACCCCAACAGTGAATTAAGATGAATTGCATGAGTATTTCCCGAGCGCTTGAAACGGTTCAGCATGATTCTTCTGACAGGCCGACACCGAAACAACGATCAACGCGCAACCGCACTCTCACCATTTCACCCTCCGAAGAAATAGCATTACAGCAGACACTGATACACGTCAATGCCCCAATGTCTTTCGATGATGTCTGTAATCAGACAATTCACGGTGACACTTTTGAGACTCTCCCACATCTGCCGCGCGAATCAGTCGATTTACTCATCGTTGATCCACCGTACAATCTTTCAAAAGATTTCCACGGCACCGCTTTTAAGGCCCGATCAAATGAAGAATATGAGCTATTCACACGAAGATGGATTGAACTTTGTATTCCACTACTCAAACCAGAGGCATCAATTTACGTTTGTTGTGACTGGAATAGCAGCCTAATTATCGGAAAAGTATTGTCTGAATATTTCCACGTAAGAAACCGAATAACATGGCAAAGAGAAAAAGGGCGCGGAGCAAATTCAAACTGGAAAAATGCGCTGGAAGATATCTGGTACGCGACGGTTCACAAGAAAAAATATGTATTCAATCTTGACAGCGTTATGATGCGGCGAAAAGTAATTGCCCCCTACACAGTCGATGGGAAACCGAAAGACTGGGAGCAGACCCCAGAGGGAAACTTTAGAAATACTCGGCCCTCTAATTTCTGGGATGACATTACGATTCCTTTTTGGAGTATGCCTGAGAACACAGATCACCCGACACAAAAACCCGAGAAGCTCATTGCGAAACTCATTCTCGCAAGTAGTGATCCTGAGGCAGTTATTCTTGATCCTTTCTTAGGTTCTGGAACAACATCAGTGGTTGCAAAGAAATTAGGGCGAAGGTTTATCGGCATCGAATGGAACCCCACATATTGCGTTTGGGCAGCTAAAAGGCTTGAATTAGCTTCGACTGACACCAGTATTCAAGGCTATGCAGATGGGGTGTTCTGGGAAAGAAACATGCTTCAAAGACAAAGACGTGAATCATTCACATAAGATTTCTTGCTCTGCAACTGTGCAAGAAAAACTGTTTTAGGTGGGGAAATGAGACTCTTTAACAGTGAACTTATTAATTCGCTTATAAGCACAATCAATGCGGTTCCTGTCGGTCAAGATAAGCGCGTTTTAACGGCGATAGTGACGGGCCAGTTCAATCTGGTGAAAGACCGATCAATCTACTATTGTGACGATTTCGCAATAAGGTTTTCCAGTGCTGCAGGTAAGAGCTTTTCAAATACTGTTCTTTCGCTTTCTTCCCTCTTAAAGTTCGACGACCGGCCTTGCTTTGTTGCGATAGTACGTTCAGACGCAGTGGAACTCAGACTGATAAATTCCACTTTTTTACAGAAAGTAAGCCATTCTTCTCGGCAACTTCGGGAAGATAATATTCGAGGCTCTTTCAATGGGTCCGATATCTTGCTTGAACTTGATGGAGTTGTGAATCATCCAGATAATTTTGCTGTCTTATACGCAATGCATCAAGCATTTACTCAAAGTGAAAATATTGAACGACTTGTAGAAGCGACAAATGGAATAACGTCAAGCCGACGCAAGTTTATGCCTTCAACAGAGCAAGAGGCGAATATTCTTCACGCGCCAGAACGTACCGTGAGTTTTGTTCATTCTGAGTTCTTTGAGGTACTTGAATCAGATTTGAATAATCGAACTGCGAGAGTTGCTGGTGCGATTGCGATTGCCTCATTAATTGAAAATGTGAATTTGAGGGGGCGGATTGTCGAGGAATTAGTAACTTCGGATGATCCACAGCTCATTCAAGCCATAACCCATGACCTGAATAAGGGCAAGATTCTTACTCTCAATACTAATCAGGATCTAGGTGATTACGTTCGATTTTTTGATGGCTACAATACGGCGACCGACATTAAAACAAAAGTACTATTCCTGCAAAGCGCTCCGAAAGCATTCAATATCGATAAATTACTCAAGTTTTTAGCCATGCCTGAGAGCGTGTACTTGTTCTTTTTGATTGGAATAGGCGAACAAGGAAAAATAAAAACGAGGTTAGTCTCTATTTTTCAGTCCGATCTGTTACCAGAGTTAAGAGTTCAACACCATTGGGCGGGAAGAAATTCCCGTGGAGTCACACAAGTATCAGGTGTAACACTCGATAAAATCCTAGACAGTGCAAGTATTGAAATATCGGTAGGCGATTCAATTGCTGCTTTGAAGAATTGGCTAGAACTTTAGCAGCTCTTTGGTGGGGAATTTCGCCGCCACATCTTGCGCTGCGAGAAAACCCTCGGAAAAGCCGGGACTGCTTGTGAGGAGAAGGTAACGGTCGGGGTGACAGGATTTGAACCTGCGTATCTGCTTGGGCTAGATATTGTTGCTATCATGAATTATGAGGGTCTGATCTGATGTCAATTAAAATGGTCAGATTTAAGTAGCATGTGATCCTGTTTGAGATCAGAAAGAAGATCTCAGTCAGAAATTATAATATTTTATTTTTATTCTGTTAGAATAAAACTGTCTTGACTTGACTGCATGGTTGCAGTGTACCTGCGCTGAGCATAATGGGAAGGAAACGGTGTTTTCTGGCGAGCATCTGATATTAATGCATCATTAGAATTTGCTGTGATTACCTTAGCGGCGAATGCTATGCCAGCCTTAAGTTCTGACGGCTTTCGCGTACTATTAGCTTTACGAAAGACGAATGAATTTCGTAAGCATATGCAAAATCCACGGTGGATCCAGATTGTTCGCATACTGAGTTGGATACTAGTTGTGACGTATAGCGTATACATGGTGCTGTCGTTATATGTGGAGGTTCATGCATGACTGAAGTATTGGGCGCCTCGGGTCTTGTGGTGCGGCGTGGCTCTTTTTCGCTGACACCGATCTCTTTCTCCTTAGATGAAAACAGCGGCATTGTAGGACTATTCGGCCAAAACGGTGCAGGTAAAACAACGTTACTACGAGCTTTGGCAGGGTTAGCTCCTATAACGTCGGGTACGGTACGACGGCGGCACACTCAAGCGCGACGACCGGTATTTCTTCCGGATTCCCCGTACCTGTACGGGTTTTTACGTGTCCAGGAATGTGTTGATCTCATGGCACGGTATTTTTCTGACTTTTCTCGCCAGCGCGCTATCACCCTTATCGATGAGCTTGAGCTGGACAAACGTAAACCTGTGAATGCGCTGTCTAAAGGTATGGGTGAACAATTATCCATTGCCCTCATGCTGGCCCGTGATAATGATGTCTATCTCTTTGATGAACCACTGGCTGCGGTTGACCCAGTCACACGCGATGTGCTTGTACAAATCATTTGGGCAAATATACCGCCCAATGCTGTTGCACTGCTGAGCACTCATCTTATTTTTGGACTTCAGGATCTATTTGATTCCTACATGGTTATCCATGATGGTGCTCTCGTGCGCACTGAACAAATTAGCACTGCTCACGAGCGTGAGAATCTTGAAAGCATCGTGAAGGAGGCGATTCTTGGTGGTTGAATGGGGTGTAGAATTCCGAAAACATACGGCGTTTATAGTGACAACCTTACTTCTCACGGCTATCGCGCTACTCATGCACTTGTGTATTCATGGGTCAATTGCAGGAATCATATGGATTTTCGCCGTCATCTTGCTCTCAAGCGCTTGGGCTATATACGCCTGTGGTCACGTATTTTCCTATGTAACCCGTGGCAGTGACATGCTGTTGCATCTGTCAACTCAGAAGTCTCTAAAGAAAATGCTCCTCAAGACTATGCCCTTGGTAACCGGTTTTGCGCTGGTTGGTGTTGGCACAATATCTGGTTACCTGTGGGGATCTGAACGCGACACCTACCTTAGCCTTTCCCAAATCTTAGGTGCCTTAGGTTTGAAAGTCCTTTCCGTAGCAGCGCTCATTGCTTGGAGTTGGATACTGGCACGATGTGTCAGACCTATCCGTTCCTTTGCTGCTCAGCTCACTCTCTATGGCTTAGGGTGGATTGTTTCCATCACAGTACTTTGTATAGCCCTTATTATCGCCGCAAATACAAGTATGGATTCTTGGTTCATTGGGGTGAGTGACAATTACAGTGGCTTACCGCTATACGTCACCGCTATCCCTGTCCTTATCGACAAAGCTCCATCAATCGCCACAGCAACAACAATTGGCCTTAACGTTGCTGTTGTTCTTATTTCCCTAATAATCGAGGCCGTACACGACCGCAGATTTTATAACAGCTAGTATGCTGTGTGAGATATGTTCTGTGCTACCTGCTAGGTAAGGACATTACTTTTAGTCTGTAAGCATGAGTTTTTGTGCGAGTAATCAATGTGACAAATTTGTGTGAGAGGTAAACCCCGCCCAAACCCGAAGAGCCATATATCTAAAATGTGAATGGCTGTGTCGATACTTCACGCCTAAAAGTCACGAAGCCTACTAAATTCCAAAAAGGCGAAAAACCCTCGGAAAAACCGGGATTACTTCTGAGGAGAAGGTAACGGTCGGGGTGACAGGATTTGAACCTGCGGCCTCTTCGTCCCGAACGAAGCGCGCTACCAAGCTGCGCCACACCCCGTGCAACTCCACGAGTATAACCAGCTTGAGAACAGTCACCAAATACGACGACTCTTTCTGGCATGACGGATTCGTCACACACCCTATTTGTGCCCCTATTTACTGAGGACAAATCCGTAACAACGAGGCTTCTGGGCGCGTAGCAATCCGGAAAGGAACAAAAGGTGAAGTTCCTAAACCGGCTGACACATGTAACAGTGAACGTGCTTTCGGTGACACCCACTCATGAAGCCCTTTAGCCCACTGGCGCGGCACATCACAATTCGTCACCAATGCTCCCACGCCGGGTAAACCAAACTGGCCCCCATGCGTGTGCCCAGCCAGGATCAAGTCAGCACCCATATCAGTGAAAGCATCAAGGACCCGACGATACGGAGCATGAGCCACAGCAACACGGAAAACATCATCCCTATGCCACTCCTTGGGAGCAAGTGGAATCTGGTCACGATTCATATGAGGATCATCAACCCCAATCAAAGCAACCCGTTGCGCCCCAGAATAAGCCGCATAACGAGTAACACTATCCTCGTGAGCCTGCCAAGGTCGGGACTCAACACCTGCAAACGTATGATGATTTGCGGACGTCGCGCAGTTTTCAGTGCCACCATGCATTTGAGACGATAGGCCCCTAGGAGTTTCTGGTGAAAATACCTGCGCCACCGGCGGCCTACCCCCCTTATCAGCATCTAAACGAAGAACGCATAATGCAGACGCATTTGATAAATCATGCCAACCCGCATCAGTGAATGCGTGAACCAAATCCTGCCACGGCAAATCAGGTGTGCGGCCAGGAGCATCACATGTACGCGCATCAGAACGCAGATAACGTGACCAGCTCTTACGGCGCGCAGAAAAATAATCGTTCGAACCCAACACGAAAGCACCCGGCAGATCAAAAAACGGCCTGTGAGCAGCAAAAGCCAGTTCTAACCCCTGCGCAGAGCCAAAATTATCGCCGGTTGAAATCACCAGATCCACATTTTCACGCTCCGCCACAGCCTCAAGGAAATGCGCAAGAAAATCCTGCCCAGGATACATATGCAAATCCGATATGTGGAGTAACGTAAAAGGCCGTATCCCACGATAAGCCGGCACAGGAACGTCATAGCGACGAAGAACAGGGAAACGCCGCTCACACGCGCCCCAAGCCAACGACCCAGCGGCTAAAGCAGCCCCAGTGAACACAGTTCCTGCGGCATAACGTGCGACACGCGGTAAAGCGCGCCTCACAGACTCACTCCGCGTCACCATCATCATCTGAGGACGAACTTTCGTCAGAATCTTCAGACTTTTCCTTAGGCTGAGGTACCGGTGTCCCAATATAAACATTCGGCAGAGGCGTTCCCTGAGTACCTGCCAAAGACTTACTCATATACGGTGCCCAAATATCCGGACCTGCCAAAGAATCACCATAAAGCTCTTTATGGTACTTACCATTGACCGTCACACCAAGATTCGGTGTCGATGACGCTTTCGCATGTCCAACCCAAACGGAAGCAGACAAGTCAGGCGTGTAGCCAGTCATCCACGTATTCGCGCTGTCATCAGATGTCCCTGTTTTTCCAGCATAGCCCCGGCCATCAGCAATACGAATAGAGTAATACTGGCTAGTTGCCTTATTCAGAACGGTCGTAACTTTACGGGCAACCTCTGCGGGAATCACTTCCTTACAATCCGGTTGGAACTCTTTGAGCACATTCTCAGCGCTATCTTTAACAGAAGTCATTGCCTGAGGAACACAATACTTTCCGTTATTTCCTAACGCTGCGAAACCTGCTGCCATTTGCAGAGGAGACACGGTAGCAGCACCGATGATATTAGCGGGGTAGGGCGGAATGGTCTGCCCATTTTCTGTGATTCCCAGATCAGCGGCGGTCTGGAAAATCTGACAGAAATCCACACGCGACGCCATATTCACAAAAGCCTGGTTACCTGAGATCCCGACGGCGCGAATGGAATCCATCTGACCTAATTTGAGGCTGCCGAAAAGGTCATTCACTTTGTAATCATCGGTTTGAATAGGCTGTCCGTTACAACGGAAAGAACCATTCGGATAGTTGATGTCATTTCGGCCAACCAGTTCATAAGCATTGTGGCCTTCTTTGAACCATTGCAACAGTGTGAAAACTTTGAATGTAGAGCCTAACTGGAAATGCCCATTTGCAGCATAATTATTTGTCGTCTGAGCATCTTCGATGCCATAGGACGTATTTTGTGCCATAGCAACTATTTGACCCGTCGCAGGAACAACAGAAGCCAAAGCCGCATCCAACCCGGAAGGATCATCGTCAGGGACAGCAGTATTTACAGCCTCATCAGCATAGGATTGCTTATTCGGATCAAGAGTTGTGTAAATACTTAAACCACCTGTTTTTAAGAGGTGTTCACGTGCCGCCGTATTTTCACCAAAAGATTCATCAGCCAGGAACTGTTGTACAGCGTAGGTGCAAAAATACGACGCAGAATCACTGGCCCCTGCGCAACCCTCACGTAAAACCGTTGGATTAAGCTGATCTGCCACAGGGGTTTCAATAAATTGATCGTATTCTTCACGACCAATCAGTTCCTCTGTGAAAAGCACACCAAGGACCGTGTCACGACGCTCCTGTGCAGCTTCCGGGTAACGTAAAGGATCATATGTGACAGGCGATTGAACAAGGCCTGCCAGCAAAGCGGCCTCATTCCAATCCAATTCGGAAGCTGACTTTGAGAAATAACGTTGCGCCGCCGCTTCAATACCGTAAGTGATGGGACCAAAAGGCGCGATATTCAAATACCCGGTAAGGATTTCGTCTTTCGACATACGCTTTTCCAGAGCAATCGCGTACTTCATTTCACGCAATTTTCGTTCCGGTGTTTGTTCAGTTGCGGTCGAAATCAGCTCAACATCACCTTCAAGGTAACCGCGTTCTTGTAGGCTATTTCGGACAAACTGCTGGGTAATAGTTGACGCACCCTGAGTGGCACTGCCGATAAGGTTCTTGGCAATTGCTCGACCAATACCGGTCGCATCCACACCATGATGCTCATAGAAACGACGATCTTCAATGGCGACAATAGCTTTTTTCATCGTGTCGGCAATCTGATCAGAGGGCACAACAATTCGTTGCTTGTCGTAGAAACGCGCTAGGACATTACCGGCAGAGTCATACATGATGGACCCCTGAGCCGGTGTCACCATGTGTAAATCACCGGGAAGGTCATCAATGATCGACGGAATAGTTTTTGCAACCACTGCTGCTGAACCGGCAGCAGGAACCAGTAAACCTGCTCCAAGAACCCCTAAAAGTACTGAGATTCCAAGGAAAGTCAAGAGCAACGTCACGAGTTGCAGCGGTGTGACTGAGCGTGTACCAGAGTTCGCCATAATCTAAGGATACGTGGCATGAGGATTAATGCATCTTGTGATGGATATTTGTGTGTGTCACATCCAAAATGGGATGAGTTTGATGAAAATGGTCGAAAGTGTGTAAGGTCGCAGATGAAAGGTCAAAGGTGACCATCGCAAGGAGTCAAAATCATGCCGATACATACGGACGATCAAAGCTGGGTATCACGAGCCTTATGCGCACAGTACGAGCCTGACACTCTTTTCGTACAAGGAGCAAGCCAAAGACAAGTGCGCTTGCGGTGCATGGAATGTGAAGTGCGCTTAGAGTGCTTAGCTGATGCTTTACAGTCAGAGGCAAACTACGGAGTGTGGGGCGGATTAACGGAACGCGAACGCCGAGCAATCCTGCGACACTACTCTGACATTACAAACTGGGCCGAATGGATCAACGAATCAGACGACCCGTTAGCTGAAGAAATTCGTTCACCACAAGTCCCACGAGTTTTAGCGCATGTGAGGCACTAGGGTCTGTGTCACGTGGTGTCAGACCTGTCAGGCGCGTAGGATTCGTACTATGACTACTTGGGAATACGCAACCATTCCGTTGCTGACACACGCAACGAAAGCGATTTTAGATCAGTGGGGGGCTGATGGCTGGGAACTCGTTCAAGTGGTTCCAGGACCTACAGGCTCAGAAAACCTTGTCGCTTACCTGAAACGTCCCACAGGCGAAAAATAACATGATGTGACGATTCACTGTAGAGACAGTTTCACTGCATAAAGGGTGGTTCCAACGTGTAAGCGTTGAAACCACCCTTTATATATGCTCTGTATGAAGTTTTTAAGAGAAACTTCGTCAGCGTGCGCGACGAGCCAGACGGTCAACATCCAACAGTGTGACCGCGCGGCCTTCTAAACGAATCCACCCGCGAGAAACAAAGTCTGCAAGAGACTTATTCACGGTTTCACGTGAAGCGCCCACAAGCTGAGCAAGTTCTTCCTGAGTGAGATCGTGAGGTACATGCACGCCCTTATCAGTGGGGTTACCAAAACGGTCAGCAAGATCAAGTAATGCTTTAGCAACACGGCCAGGAACGTCAGAAAATACCAAATCAGACAAGGATTCATTGGTACGACGTAGACGCTGAGCCAATGCGCGGAGCATGTGCTTCGCTAAAGCAGGGTTCGTGTCAAGAATCTCCATGAGATCTTCGTGTTCAAGGAACAGCAAAGAAGCTGGTGACACTGCAGTAGCAGTTGTTGAACGCGGCCCCGGATCAAAAAGGGTGAGTTCACCGATGATTTCGCCTGGACCAAGTACGGCCAGCAAAGATTCACGTCCGTCAGAAGAAGTGTGACCGAGTTTTACTTTCCCTTCGGTCACAATGTACAGGCGATCACCAAGCTCGCCTTCGTCAAAAAGGGTTTCACCACGACGCAAAGTGGTATGACCCATTTTTTGCTGAAGTGAAACTTGTTGTGTCTCGTCCAAGCGTCCAAATAGAGGAACTTGACTGATAAAGTTTCCGTCGCCAATCATCTGTGGCTGATCTCCGTTCTAGTGGTCGGATCTGTGGAAACAAAGCCCACAGAAAGCGGAATAAACATGTGCCCTAGGACACTTTACATTGCATATGTAGTACTTGTCTGTACAAGTCGCCTTTTTCCTTGAATTTTCCTCAAGAAAATTTTATTACCGTACACCCGCAGCTTTTGCGGCCTTACGACGAGCACGAGCAGTGAAATAGGCGCCCGTCGGATTCAAAAGTGCCACTTCAGCGCGCAAAGCTTCCTCTTGACGACCAATACGACGAGCACGATGGGCCACAAAACCCACAATCACAAGCGCAAGACCATACAGCAAAATACGGCCCGAATAACCTGAGGCTTGCACATGATGAACGAAATTCGCTCCAATCACATGAGTGCCCGACAGCCAAGCGAAAAAGCCCGCAGTATGAGCATGAACAACACCCGGAACAATCACCCACGGCACGCCTAAAAGAATAAGCAAAATACCGCTCACCCATGCGCCTAACGAGGAACGCAAAGTCAAAACCAAAATGACAATGCCAAAGACAATGCTGATACCTAATTCGCCTAACGCAAGAAGATTCAAATTTCCTGTCACCGCTGGCCCCGCAGGATCAATAGCCATGCGCGCCCCCGCATCAGCAGCAAAGAACCACGTCAATGGAGCCAAGAAGAACATGAGAATCAAAGACAACCAGTGAGCGCCCGTACGTGAAGGCATCTCAGGAATGAGAGAAGCCCCCTCAAAAAGCGCGTTATCTAAGTTTTCCGGTGTTGTTTGCGGGACAAGGCGCTCAGAATCAGATTCACGAGGACGCCAAGAAGTCGCTTCCGCAGCATCTGGTGCCGGACTGGTTGGGGTGACAAGAGAGCGACGCTGTACCAGAGTGTCCTCAACCTCATGAATCTCTGGAACGCTGCCAGAATCCGGTGAACGGCGTTGCAGGACATCTTTCACATCGTCAAGGTCCCGCGAATAATCAGAGATTTCCTTACGTTCAACTGGCGCTGATGTGACGGGTGAAGCCATCACAGGAATCGTTGTCGTGTGAACCTCTGGTGAATCTTCAGAAGCAGTGGATGCCTGAGGCTCTGAAAAGTCGGGCGTAGACGTAGAATCCGGTGTCGATACAACAGGCGTAGAATCTGCAGCCAATGAAACAGGCATACTCTGAGAGGAACCCTCATGTACTGCGTCTTCAGGCAAGGAAGCCACGTGCGTTGAAGTATGCGTATCCTGCTGGTCGCGTTGAGCAGTAAAGGTATCCGTATGGGTTGGTTCATCACGCTGAGCAACAGGATCAGTATTCTCACCCTGATGGCTCACAGGTTCTGAATCCAACACGACAGCGGCAGGAGAGCCGATAATATCTTGAGTATCGCCTATTGAATTTTCTAAAGAAACTTCTTCCCCCGTTAAAACAGCATCACGGTCACGTACCGAAGCCCACATGGACTCAGATAATGCAGCGCCAGATTCTTCTGTTTGCGGCAAATCAGGTGCGGAAATATCCTGTTCAACGGCAGAATCTGTCGTTTCAATTTCTTCTTTACCATTACGAGGTGTTTCCTCGTGTGGCAGTACATCGTCTTGACGATCAGACATAAAGCCTCCTTATACACTACCCAGACCACACACTAGCTGTATCCGCCGTAAAATCAGTGTACAAAGAACGGCTTGCCGCAGAATTTTGTGTCAAAACACTAAAGCGCCTCGGCCGCATTCAGATAATCAACATATTCAGCAGGTGCGTCAGCCCCTTTTGAGGTTTTCGCATTTTCCATGAAAGAACGTAAATGCGTGATACGCGCCCAGTGAACTCCAAGTGTTGTTGTTCCCAGAACAAAACCAAGCGAAGCAATAATGGGAGCCACATGCCCATGAGTATTCAGCCCTAAATAACCGGGGGTTACCACATTTCCTGTGAGCGTGGACCATAAAGGCTCCAGAAAATACGCAGGAATGACAAGTAAAACCCATGCGCATATTTGTGGGCCGCCTAAAGACCACCGGCTCATTAACGCCACAGCGCCTAAACATGCGGCTGCTATCAGAGCCTCAATTGAGGAATAAAGCGTGATATGAGTGATGTCAAAGAAATGACCAGAAGCTAAAGGAGCAGTATCTAACGGTGTGATCTCAATAAGCAGCATCGTGGCAAGAATGGTGAGAGGAACAACGGCTATAGCAACTGCAATCCGTTTTTTCTGTCGATTATGACGATACTTTCCTTGATGATTCGACGCTATCCCTAAATGTGCGGCGTATGTGTGGTGGATAGAATAGGCGGCGCATGCAGAACCGAAAAGGATAGCTGTTACGGCTATCGGCTGAAAATTCCATGTCACTGCCGCAGAAAGTTCCGTACTTGTGACTGAAAAAGATAAAAATTTAGGGAAATACAGCAGGTTTGTGAGTTGAGCAATTCCGATAGGGATTGACCAGAATGCGGAAACAAAAAGACCGGCGGATGATTTATCACAGTTGAAAGCAATGAGGACAAAAATCAGTGCAGCAAGCCCCATGCCGAGCATACCTTCCACAGAGGCTAAAGGAAGCCCTACTGCAGTGCGCGTATAAATGTCAGCCATTGACACATTCATGATGATGAGCGCGAGGGGTGCGAATATGAAGGCAAATACGCCTGAACGGAATGTCAATGAGTTGAGGTCGATACGCCGCATACCTTAAGTGTGGCACTGACCTGGGAGTATTGCTATATAGCTGCCAGCAAAATAACGACGAGGTATATGAATGTTTGATTATTCACATGCTCTGATAATGAAACCTACGCAATAAATTGCGCAATAAATAATGAATCATGGCGAAACTCTGAGGTGCGTGTGGCGCGACTGGTACTGCGTGTAGGTCAGGCGGTACTACGCGCACGTGTCTGGTATTAGTGTCTGATATGCGTAGAGGATCCGGGTCCTGCTGAGCGCGCCTTCTGAGCGCACCCTGAGGCCGATTGAGCGTATGTTGTGTGTACATATTGGCCTTGTCGAGCTTTACTGAGCGCATCCGAAAGCGAAAACATGCTCACCAGGTGTGTGAATGCATATCGCCATGTACACGAGAATCAGATTATGGTGGGGCTGTGACAATTTGTGAACTGGTGGACCCGCCTGCCGCACTCCTAAGCGCGGCCGCTGAACGTGAAAGTGTGCGCTCTGCCATGAATGAAGCGCATGAAGCACTGGCACGATTACGATTCCATGAGGGACTTCGACACGGCTGGCAAGAAGCACGAGCAGAAGCATCCGTTCGTGAAGCAACAGCGTTAGCCGTAAGTGAAGGGCTACGAATAAGCGTTGATGATATTCGCGCATGGAGTATGCACCCTCCTCGCTCCTCAGAAATAGACCCAACGGCAGCCCTCGCCTTGGGAATATGGCGCTCGCAGTGGAATGTTGCGCGAACATTCACACCGTTAAATAGTCGCCACACTCTTGTTTCCCGCCGCGCGCCTGAGCCGCTACCTGCACGTTTGTCCGGTATTCATCGGGATATATGTTCAGCACTGGTTACCGGTGGCTGGCAGGAAGTCTCAACTGTAGCAAAGCCTGTACAGCCTCAACACATTGTCACTGTGAAAAACTATTGCCAAGCCCCAGTTCCTACCTTGATTCACGCCGCCGCGATTGTTGCGCATTTTCGTTTCCGTGAAGTGATGAGGCCAGCGTCAGCATGTGTGGGAGCAGCTTTTGCGCGCTCCATACTTGTTGAACATGGTGTAGATCCGACAGGTGTGGCCGTCTTATCGGCGCATGATGCGTATGATCCTGCTGCCGCTTCATCTGCGATCGCCGGATGGGTTCAAGCTGACGAGGACGGGGTAGCACGTTGGGTGGAACATTTCATGCGAAGCATTGTGACCGCTGCCCGCGTGGGTGAGGACGTAGCATTGCACATTCAAGGCAGGTCGCTAGGATAAAACGCTGCTCGTGCGCCTCGGGAGCGTATTCATGAGGTCATAGCAGCATTCTGGTATCACAGGGACTTATCCACAGAAAAGAAACATGAAGAAGCCTGCATCCACAATCTGAAGCTACCGGAAAGACAGGCGAAACATAAACCGCTGGAATAAAGCCATTGGCAAACGGCGGGAAGTGAAAAGTGAGCGGAAAATTCCTTTACCCAGGCATTTTTGCAGATGAAGTAGAAGCCGGCGATTACGCGGCTTTGCAACACCTCCTTGATGTCATGCGCCTCGATAATACGCAAGAGGACATACAGGACGAGCACATTGACCTTGTATTCGCCGGAACGCACACAGCCTACGACAAATGGCGTAAACGCGGCAGGGCAACTATTCACCTCGCCCACGATGGAACCTTTCACCTGCCCCGTGACCAAGAAAATATTGCGGCACTTATACAACACACAGTCAGTAGCAGGCGTAGGGGCGTGCGACTCCTTGTTGCTCGTTGGAATCGTTCTGCCGATGAACAGCACGCTGCCTGTCGCTTGGCACATTCACTTCACGCACATGTGCTAGATATGCGTGGACGCGGCCCAGGTCATGTGCCTTTCACTGAAACATCAGGTATTCGATGGGCTGATCTGCGCACAGAAGAACCTGCTTTTCCGCGTGGGATTGATACTCAATTTCCCAACGTTGGGCGTACGCGCGTTCTAGGAGCCGACGGCCGAGGCGGTGTTTTTGCTGACTCTGCGTTACTACCACGGGTTCTTGACGCATTATCGGAAGGACAAACAGCTGTAGTAAATGTGGGGCAATGGGATGATCGCGCGCAAATTGCAAGCAGCTATGCAGATATGGTGATTTTTGTGGGGCGTAGTCGAATAACAGATATACATGACCTATGTGCCGCGATCTGTCAATGGGAACCACAATGCGCATACGGATGTTTATTCCACGGACGAATAAGCGCGCTCACGTATACGGCATTATCGGAAATAAAAAACCACGCCTTTTATGACTTTCAGCAGCTCCACCCACGGCGATATCCACGCACACAACACGGATGGAAAGCACTCAGCCAAGAAATACTCACCACCGTGACCGCTTCACGGATGAAACACATGAGCAACAACCTTGCAGATCATCCGCTGAATGATAAAGGAGAAACAGAACAGCACCACCATGCGCGCGCCTGGAGCCTTCATCGTCTTTGTCGAGTTTCACATGAACGCAGCAAAGGAGAGGAACCTCAGTGTATTCCCCGTGAATCACCCGTGAGCACTCATGAATACAGCGATACAGATGTGGCGCATAGCAATATGCCGCGAACTTACCGTGGGCGGCATCGGAAGGACCCCTCATGAAAACACGTTCCGATGTGCAGCAGCATGAGGGCGGCGTAAGGCGCTTAAACAGAGCTGAGTCTGAAACACCGGCTGAGACTGAACAAAATACTCCTTCGCACAAAAATCGCATGTACGCTCAGATCTCCTCTTACAGTGAATCGCAACATGAAGTCTTACGAGCATATGCGTCAGGACAATCACGCACCCATGCGATTCTCACTGCAAGTAGGCCTGGCGCAGGAATTGCCGAGTACATCAGTACAGAACGCGAAATTCGCGCTCTCACAGAAGGGGTAGGCCCGGAACTTGCCCCATTTCTCACAGACACCGCTGTGACAGACCTACTGGTTGTAGGCGGGAAAATTTGGATTGATCGTGGGGATGGCCTCCACGATTGCAATGCGGAGCTTGGAAGTGAATATGCTGTGCGTGCGCTTGCTGTCCGGATGGCTGCAGCATGTGGTCGTCGTTTAGATGATGCTTGCCCTGTTGTGGATGGGACCTTACCAAATGGGATGAGGCTTCATGCGGTTCTTCCACCCGTATCTGCCGGGGGCACAACTATTTCAATACGTGCTTTTGGCGCGGTTCCTTTAAGCCTCGATGATATGGAAAAAAGCGGGAGCGTCCATCCTGAGGTGGCGGATCTTTTACGCAAGTTAGTTCACGTTCGAGCTAATGTGGTGATTTCAGGGGCAACAGGTTCAGGTAAAAGCACATTACTGGGGGCTTTACTTTCTTTGGTTCCACATAATCAACGAATTGTCTGTATTGAAGAAGTCTCTGAACTGCGCCCTCAACATCCCCATGTGGTGTCATTACAAGAACGACGAGCAAATATTCAAGGAACCGGCGAAGTCACACTGTCAGACCTTGTGCGAGCAGCCATGCGAATGCGTCCTGATCGCATTGTTTTAGGTGAATGTCGAGGTCCAGAAGTGCGTGATGTCTTAACTGCGCTGAATACGGGACATAGTGGCGGGTGGGTCACGCTCCATGCGAATGCTGTTGAAGATGTCCCCGCGCGCCTATCAGCTTTAGGAGCATTAGCGCATATGAGTATGCGAGCGATATCAGCGCAGGTAAATGCTGGTTTAGATGCGGTTATTCATATGCAAAGACATACGGGGGAAAGCCCAAAAAATTTGGCATCTGTGAGGGCGCAAAGTCCAGGTCCGCGCAGGTGGGTCAGTCAAATAGGTGTTTTTCGTGCAGGACATGAAGCAACTATGCAGTGTGTCCCTGCACTTGAAATACGCGCTCACGGGCAGATATATCACCGTGAAGGATGGGAGGAACTACGCACACGCATAAAAAATTTGACACACATGTAAATACAACCCATGACACGACATATTCAATGTCACTGGTGTATTCATTTGTGCTCACAAAGGAGCACATAAGGAGTATTTATGGGAATTTTCGGTATCGTCTGTTTCCTCGCAGGAATATGTGGGAGCATCATATACCTCGGTGATCTCAGTTGGCATGGTACGCATATACGAAAATGGTTGAGGGATTCACAGCATCGACAGGAAAATTCTGCGCACTATCGTGCGCATATTCAGAATGCGCCTGTGTTGTCTGAGAAAAATAGGGGAGCAAGAAACAAGAAAAGCGCGACAGCATCCCACAATCCACATGTGCTGTATGCGCATGTTCTGAGGAAAAGAAACACTTTTAACGAAAACGATATTGCGCTTTTATGCAGTGAAGTGGCAGCACGCTTATATTCGGGGGCTTGCCTTGTGGATGCATGGAAATTATCTTGGCAACGTTTGTACCCGATGCTGAAAGAAATAACGATTGATGAGGATGGAGTCCCGTCAATCATGAATATCTGTGCCGGTATTGATGTGCACGTGCCGGCAAGAAAAAGAATTTTTCAGCACCTACTTCCTGTGCAGAGCACAGGGTTTTTCGGTCGCTTTTTACCTTCGGCGCGTGCGGGGCCTCATGACATTTCACTACGTATTCCGTTGCGTCGCCGCCAAAATATTCGCGCAGCAGCACGCACAGTTCGAGCAGCATGCCGTTACACCACATATGTAGGAGCACCTGTCGCCCAAGTCCTTGAAATGATTGCCTCAGGAATTGATGACGCGCAGGTGGCACATGATGCCCGAGCGATAGCATGTGCAGGGGCAACGACATCTATACGGATTATGACGGCCTTACCTTGTATCGGCATGAGCCTGGCCTACATGATCGGAGCTGACCCTGTGGCATCTTTTGCTGACGGGGGTGCGGGAACAATAAGCGCATGTGCGGGCATATTTTTCTTAGCTGCCGGGTGGAAACTTTTCCATTTCCTTATGAAACGAAATGACAAATCCTTCACACAAAATATTGATATTCCTATTGTTTGTGACCTCGCAGTAGCAGGATTACAATCCGGTGCTTCCGTGCCGCGTGTGCTTGAAGCGTTGGGATACGCCTTAGAAGATGAAGCTTTGCGATGCTGCGGAAAATCACTTCGCTTAGGCCTGCCCTGGTGGAAAGCATGGGAAGGGGCTGACACTTATGCGCAATCTTTAGGGAAATCTTTAGAGATCGCGTGGTGTGATGGGGCTTCACCGGTATCACTTGTTCAGCGCTGTGCAGAACATATCCGTTCGCGTCGCTTGGTCAATAGTCGATTAGAAGCAGAACGTATAGGCGTGCGAGTGGTAGTACCTGTGGCCGCTTTACTTTTACCTGCTTTTATTGCTCTCGGTGTTATGCCAATTGTGCTTTTCTTGATGAAATCAGGATTTGAAGATCTTTCATTTTCGTTGTGACAGCACTCAATGATGAGAAATCGTATGAAGCGAAAAACTCTGAATCCACAGACTTTACGGATGACATACACGTTATCCACAGTCGCCATATGAAGGATCGCGTTGCAGTGCCGAAAGAGGACATGATGAATCCACAACTTACACAGACACCATGAAAGGAATAAATAATGAACAAGGACATGAGTCGAAACCTTAAGGCCAATCAAAAAGAAGAACTCACCGATAATGGTTCAGAATCAGGATCAACAACTGTTGAATATGCAATCGGTGCTCTTGCGGCAGCTGGTTTCGCCATGCTGCTGATGGTGGTGTTGAAATCAGGTTTTGTGCAGCACCTTTTAGAGGGAATCATCGAAAAAGCACTCACGCTATAACTGGTATACGAGTATTTCGTGCGCAAAGAACACGAGGAAAGCATCATGATTGAGGATGAGCGCACACAAAGACTCTCCGATCAAACAACGGGTAAGGATGCCCCGCCTTGCGACCACAAACAAGCAGGATCAAGCACAGTTGAGTTATCTATCGGTATAGCTGTGCTTGTCCTCATCGTTGCTATTGCCTGTGGGGTCATTCACGCTTCTATTGAACGAGCTGAAACATGCCGTTTAGCCCGCGAAAGCGCAAGAGAAGCATCCGTCGGTGCCCACATAGATGATCCAGGAACGCATGTGACATATGAAAACCAGTGGATCACAGTTTCTGTGCAGCGTCCGGTTTCTTTTCTGATTTTCCGTGGAAAAACAGTGTCATGTGCTGTGAAAACTATGAAAGAAGATGGATACCAATGAAAAGTAATACTAAGGAGGAGCCTGAGAAAGTCAAAAGAAAAGTTACTGACAGTAGATTTTCAGAACAAGGCTCAGCAACGGTTGTCATTATTGGAGTATGCGTCGCTGTATTTATCGTTGCGGGAATTATTCCTTTCATGTCAGCAGTGCATACGCGCAAAGTTCTTGCTGGTGCAATAGCTGATCTGGCGGCACTCGCAGCTGCGGATATTGCCAGCATGTCACCTTATACGGATGTGGGAAACCAACCATGTGATCGGGCTAAAGAAATAGTCCGTGCAAATATGGCAATTCTTCAGCGTTGCGAAACAAAAGATGCAGATGTACGTCTGCAAGTTGCTATAGATACTGATATTCCCGCATACGGATTTTTAGGGTCGATTGTCGTTACAGAGAAGGCGCATGCAGGCCCGCCCCGCCACGATGAAACTGCCATGAGGACGCTCCATATCACAGACTCATGTTAAGTGGCATGGGCGTGTGCAGGAGAGGGCAAATGGGAGGAAAACCCGCTGAAA
This sequence comes from Schaalia sp. lx-100, assembly GCF_021083625.1. Taxonomy (NCBI): domain Bacteria; kingdom Bacillati; phylum Actinomycetota; class Actinomycetes; order Actinomycetales; family Actinomycetaceae; genus Schaalia; species Schaalia sp. lx-100. The sequence goes on from NZ_JAJNRP010000004.1 coordinate 20,363, forward strand.
ACCGCGCTTCAGTGTCACATAGGTGGACAATGATCGACAAGAAAAGAAAGAACAGCAATAGCCCCACTCTTTGATAGCGGCTCATTCCCATTCCCACACTTTGGTGACTGCACACACCGAGGACACCCATCCTCACACGGACATGCTCGAACTGTTTCTACAGTGGTACGCAGCCATTCATGAAGGCGATCATAACCACACTGCGCATGACCAGCTCCACCCCTATAAGCATCATGAACAAAAACAGTAGGCAAACCCGTGTCATCATGACATGTCGTTGACAAGCCTCCCAAATCCCAACGGTCACACGTTGCCAACAGAGGCAAAAGAGCAATCGACGCATGTTCAGCAGCATGTAAAGCCCCAGGAGCATCCGCTTCATCCACGCCGATACGTTTCAAAGTGCCCGCAGACAAGGTGTACCACACGGCCTGCGTCGGCAAATAATGCGTAGGCAACGACAACTCTTTATTACGTATAAACTCCAAGCCAGGCAGCCGTAAAAGATCAAAATCAGTGACACGTGTTGACACAATCACTCGGCCATAATGCCACGTGAGAGCACCATCAGGACTCGTCCAAGATCTGTCGATACTTTCAATTTCCACATGCGTGTGCTGTTGAGCGCGAGTCCTCAAAGCGGTACTGACTTCTTCCACCACGGCCACACGGGCATGCTCATCACCATCACGCACACCAGCACCAGCGAACACTGGGTCCAAAGACAACACATGGAAAGTACGTCCCTGATGCACATAAATCGCATCAGGAAACACCTGAGTATCTGCCGAAGCATTATCAACCGTGCCAATGACCGCACCAGAACGAATATCCACCACCTGCACATCGTCACCAGCGCCACGTAAATCAGTGAGAGACGTAGGACGCTCAGGCCTGGTCGCATCCCACACCCATCCGGCACTACGGCGACGCAAAAACCCGTCACGCACTAAAGAATCCACAAGCGGCAGCACATCAGCACCAAAAAAAGAAAGATCCCTGCCCCCATCACTTGCAGGATCACACAGAGGAAACTCCGCAGCGGCCGCACATAAATGCGGCGCCACAACCCACGGATTCGACGGATCAATAACAGAGGCTTCCACCTCAGAAAAAACTTCCTCAGGATGATGAACAATATACGAATCCAACGGGTTTTCTGAAGCAATCAGAACAGAAACCACATCATGACCTGCACGCCCAGCCCGCCCAATCTGCTGCCACAGGGAAGCACGAGTTCCCGGCCACCCAGCAGTCACAGTCGCATCCAAGCCTGAAATATCCAAACCAAGCTCTAAAGCCGAAGTCGTAGATAAAGCCCGCAACGTCCCCTCACGCAACGAAACTTCCAAAGCACGACGCTCATTCGGCAAATATCCACCCCGATAAGCGGCCACTCGATCAACATATTCTGGGCGACGCGCTCGCAGACGATCTTTCACCTGCGCGGCCACACTTTCCGCCCCTGAACGAGAACGAACAAATGTGAGCATACGCGCCCCTGATTCCACTAAAGCCGCAGTCACCACAGCAGCTTCCGTAGAGGCGGATACTCGTCGCATAGACGTTTCAACGCTGGCTGGCACAGAAGCAGGAATATTCGGATTCTCAGCAGACTCAACCGCACGCAGGTACGCATCAATATCCACATCATCATCTGTGACAGTATGCCCCTGCCATAAAACAATGTGATGCTGACCGGCGGGCGAACCATCCTGATCGGATACACAGCAAGGGCGGCCAGTCATCATTTGCCCGACAATATGAGGATCACGAACCGTTGCTGACAACATAATGACCTGAGGATTTACCCCCAACCGATGAGCAATTCGCAGTAACCGACGAATAACCATCGCAATGTGACTGCCGGTAATCCCCCTCCAATAATGCAGCTCGTCAATCACGATATACCGTAAGGAAGCAAAGAAACGTCTCCACCGTTCATGCTGAGGCAACATGACGTGATGCAGAAAATCCGGATTTGTGAGCAGTAAATCCGCGTGCGCACGTGCCCACTCTTTTGCTTCACGAGGCGTATCACCGTCGGCTGTGGAAAAACGGGGAAGATCTTCAGATCTACGCGCTGGCCTGTCGGATGAAGAACGAGGGTGGGTGTGAGAACCCTCAGTGAAAGAAGTGTCATCAGCAGTAATTTCACGAATAATACGGTCAAGTGCAGCACACTGATCGGCTGCCAAAGCCTTCGTCGGGGCAATATATAAGCAGGTAGGGCGACTGTGAATATCTGAAAGACGTCCACTGTGATGCGCATACATGAGGTCGCTGAGGATAGGTGTCCACGCAACCAGAGATTTCCCTGACCCCGTGCCTGTGGCTACGACAACATCATGACCTTCGTGGAGGGCGTCTAAAGCGTCTCTTTGATGCGACCATATGTCGCGGGCGCCGCGGCGCTGCCACGCTGCCACGACACTGCTATGTACCCACTGTGGCCATGAAGCGTAGCGTGCCTGACGTTGCGGCACTGTGTGAAAATGTACGAAACGGTCATCTGCGGCAGATAAAGACCGTAAAACATCAAGTAAAGGGTGTGTATGTGGTGGGATTTCTGAGCGCTTACTCACCGGTTAATGCACCATCGTCAGTTACGTCGGGTAGTGACAGGGTGTGGTCAGCAGCATGTTGCATGTACTGGATAGCGCTAATTCCTGTGGACAGTCCCGCATTCACATTCTCTTTTAACTGGATATTTGATAATCCAGCGGAAGTGTTCACAGTGAAATCTGCGCAGATGTGAACAGTGTCGTCTTCGGAAGTCATCCAGTAGATCGTGGGGAAATATTTTTCCCGATTCCAACTATCTGACGCTGCGAAAACCCACGGACCTACTTCGTGCGGTCGGATTCCTGTTTCCCAGAGCGCGCGGATTGAAAAGAAACGCCCGTTGGTATCAACAGAGAAAAGGAAAGGGATACGGTCAAATACTGCTCCCGCTGCCTTGTCGGGGACGAGAATATCTACGGCATAGTCCATGTCATGTAAGGCGGATATGAGTCGCGTAAAATCGACGGGCCACGGCGTGAGGTCGTCATTGGGCACACTAAAAGGAGCTGTGCTCATTGGTTTTCCTTTTCTGTCCACGTCACAAAATTGGGGCAGGTTTCTTCAAGGTCAGCAAAAAAGCACATAATCATGGACATTGCTGACTCGAAAAAAGAATCAAGCTGTCCGGGAGTTAGCCCCGCGGAAGTGACGGCATTGACTTCTGCGATCAGGCCGAAAGTTTCTCCGTCTTCAAAGGGAGCTAAGTAGGCCTTAGGGCCTGTGCGTGTGGCATTGCAGTGAGCTACTTGCTCTGCAAGGGCTGTGAAATCTGGACCTGTGGAGGCGATTCCGCGCCACTGGCCGCGCAGTTGCAAAATCTGCGGATTTGATGTGTTGATATGAAAAACAGCGTTGTGTGTGGGGACAAGGAGTTCAGTGTCAGAGGTAGAGCCAAAATGTAATTCTCGCCCGGAGAGCATTTTTTCGATGCGCTCCGTATTTACGGGCGTCGGTGCTGACACGGATCCTCCTACAAGTCAATGGACATATCAACTGTAGTGGAGGTCATCAAAAGTGGCGCGGGCAGGCAAATTTGTGCAGTGCGTGTTCCATCCTGCGTTGCGCAAAGCAGTGATGATATGCACAGAAACAGGTCTGCCTGTGACTTGTTCTGAGAGTGTGAGATGAAGCCGTTAAAGTGGGATCATCGTAAGAACTCAATACAGCAGCACTCACGTTTAACTCAGTGTTCACGTTTAACTCAGGGTGTGTGCTGTTGTGCGAGTATGAATTATGGCGCACGATAACGAACGAATAGACGAATAGGCCGGGTGGGGTCCGTGAATCTCAGGAAGGGGGAGGCAGTGAAATCTTCGCCGATTTCAATGGAATCAACGCAAACAATGCCTCCCGCCTCCGCAGCGCGTCAAGGTAAATCTGTCGCATCTGTTGTGAAGCCTCGTTCCTATCGGCCAAAAGCTCGTTCGTACACGTATCGTTTACGTTTGCGTATTCTCGCTGCCGTGGTTTATGTGCTTGCGGCGGTCATTCTTACTTTTCTTTCTGTTGCAACCGTGTGGGGGCAAAGCCTTGATACGGTGATGATGGAATCAGTGATGCGATGGTCAGCGCATTTAGGTGGCGCGCATCGTGTGGTCACGCATATGGTGACTCATCCCGTTATTGTGTGTGTCGCTATTTTTGTTTCAGTGGTGGCTCTTTTACGTCGTCGTGTGACTTTAGCGGGACGCGCGTTGGTTATGGTGGCGGGTGCGAATATCAGCACGCAGATCTTGAAAATGCTGGTTGAGCGCCCACATTTAGGTGTGACAACGGAGACCGTGAATTCGCTGCCATCAGGTCATGTGACGGTGGCTGTGTCATTGTGTATCGCTTTAATTATGGTTGCCCCTGAGTGGTTGCGAGGCCCTTCTGCGTGGCTTGGTTGGGTGTGGACCTGTGCGATGGGTGTTTCTGTAATGCTTTCTGCGTGGCATCGTTTAGCAGATGTTTTAGTTGCGGTTTTGCTGACAGGGGCTTGGGCTTTGCTGCTTACCCCGTTGGAGAGCCGAAAACGTCATGGTGTTCTTATGCAGAAAGTCATGTGGCTGCTTGTGTGCGTGTGCCTTGTTTTGGCGTTGTTCTCGCTAGTGTTTGCCGTGTGGAATGTGGATATTGTGGGGGCTGCTCAACCTGGATCGGGTTTTGGTTTTGCTGATTTCCTTTCTGTTCAGCCTATGCGTGCGAATTTGTTGGCTTTGTCGGCGCTGCTGTGGATGGTTGCCGTGGTGGGCAGTGTGATTTATTCAGTTGATCGTCTTGCGGGTGAGTGAGCGCGACTTGTCTTTGTGTGTTGCTGAATAATCGGCAAGCTGCTGGGAAGTGTTGTCAGTGTTTTCTTGTAGATATATGAGGTTCATGCGGTCTTTTCCTGTGCGATGAGGCTGAGTGTGGCGTGTCGTAAAGACAAATAAAAACACTATATATAGTGTTATCTGGTCGCCTCAGACACTACATGTAGTTGTTTAGGCATATGAACCGCACCTACGCTGCCCTGTTCCTCACGAAAACATCGACGCAAAGATGCGAACACGCACAACAAACACAAGGTGAAGAAAAACATGGAATCGCGCACCCCTATGCACACTCACCCTCGCTACGATATTGACGCAATCAGCACCATTGACGAATACCTTGACCGCTCCGATTGGCGCGTCAATGCCAACGCCAACCAAGGCTACTCCCTAGGCGGAATGATCCTTAATACCAGTGGAAAAATCGTTGCAAACTACTGGATGGAACGCATTTACACGCCAGAAGCCGCAGCCGCACACCGCAGCGGAGCCTTCCACATACACGACCTCGACATGTTCGCAGGATACTGCGCCGGATGGTCCCTGAAACGACTCCTACACGAAGGATTCAACGGAGTACCCGGAGCCATTGCCTCGGCCCCGCCCCGACACTTCTCATCCGCATGCGGCCAGATTGTGAACTTCCTTGGCACGCTGCAAAACGAATGGGCAGGCGCTCAAGCATTCAGCTCATTCGACACATACATGGCACCATTCGTGCGCCTAGACAATATGACCTACGAGGACGTATTTCAATGTATGCAAGAAATGGTGTACAACCTGAATGTGCCGAGTCGTTGGGGCAGTCAATGCCCATTCACAAATCTGACATTCGACTGGACATGCCCCCAAGACCTCGCCAGCGAATACCCTCTTATCGGTGGCGAAGTCATGGACTTTACTTACGGGGACCTGCAAAAAGAAATGGACCTCATTAACCGCGCCTTCATTGAAGTCATGAGCGCCGGAGATGCAGATGGCCGCGTCTTTACCTTCCCTATCCCTACCTACAACATCACACCGGACTTCAACTGGGAGGCACCAAATGTGGACCGCCTCTTTGAAATGACCGCAAAATACGGGCTCCCGTACTTCCAGAACTTCATTAACTCAGACCTCGACCCCCACATGATCCGCTCTATGTGCTGCCGCCTGCAACTGGACCTACGCGAACTACTGAAACGAGGGAACGGGCTCTTTGGTTCCGCTGAACTGACAGGTTCCATTGGCGTAGTCACCTTAAATATGGCACGACTGGGATATGTACATACAGGTGACATGGCCGGACTCTACGCTGAAATGGACCACCTTATTGACATCGCAAGCGGCACACTCGAAACCAAACGCGCACTCATCCAACACCACATGGACACGGGACTATTCCCCTATTCTCAACGCTATCTCGGGCACCTTGATAATCACTTCTCCACAATCGGTGTCAATGGCATAAACGAAATGATCCGTAACTACAGTAACGATGCCTACGACATCACCGACCCGCGCGGTTTCGCCATAGCTCACGATCTGCTGGACCACATACGTGAGCGAATGGTGCAATTACAAGAAAACACAGGTCACATGTACAATCTTGAAGCCACTCCCGCAGAAGGCGCTACCTACCGCATGGCAAAAGAGGACCGCAGACGATACCCAGACATCCTGCAAGCTGGCACAGACGAACAGCCCTACTACACAAATTCGTCACAATTACCCGTTGGCTGGACCGATGATCCCTTTGAAGCCCTTGAAAAACAGGAAATACTCCAAGGAAAATACACAGGAGGAACCGTGCTCCACCTGTACATGGGGCAAGCAATGAGCAGCGCAGACGCCTGCAAAGAAATGGTCAGGCGCTCGCTGACTGCTTTTAAGGTTCCTTACATTACGATCACGCCGACATTCTCGATCTGTCCGGTTCACGGGTATTTGTCTGGCGAACACTTCACATGCGATCTGTGCGCGCAGGCTCATCCTGAACGTGAAGCTGTGGAATGTGAAGTGTGGACTCGCGTGATGGGGTATTTCCGCCCGGTTCAGTCATTCAATATTGGGAAGAAAGGCGAGTACGCTGAACGGCAGATGTTCTCAGAAAAAGCGGCAGCATCCCACGGTCAGTTGGTGAGTGCTTTTCCTGCGGTCAGCTCAGAGGCTCTGCTGCCGGCAGAGTCTGCAGTTTTGCTAGCGGCAGGCCCAGCATATGAAGGATGAGGAATCGTATGGCGGAGGCGCTTTCCCTCCTCACTCAGGAGAGGCTTCTTCGCTTGAGCGCACAGAATCGCTTGAACGCATAAAATCATGTGAGCACGGTGAACAGCAGCGGCCTTACATAGTGCGTCCCAACGCTGATAATCCCCGTGACTTACAGATTGCGGGACTTGTCCCCATGTCAGCGGTTGACTGGCCAAGCAAACTTGTTGCCACTGTTTTTTGTCAAGGATGCCCGTGGCTATGCCCGTACTGTCATAATCACGCCATTATTGATCCACGTATTCCTGGAGTCGTGGACTGGGAGCGCGTAGAAGCTCTTTTGAAAAAACGGCACGACTTACTTGATGGAGTCGTTTTTTCTGGAGGGGAGGCCACGCGGCAGATCAGTCTTGGTGCGGCAATGCGACGGGTTCATGAGATGGGTTTTAGCGTGGGCCTGCACACGGCTGGCCCGTATCCGTCACGCTTAAAGGACCTGCTTGCTGCGGGGCTTGTTGACTGGGTGGGTATGGATATTAAAGCTATGCCGGGTGCCGCATATGAACAAGTGGCTCAACGTCCTCAGGCTGGTGTGAAAGCGTGGGAATCTTTGCAAGTGCTTTTGCAATATGAGGATGTGGTGGATTATGAGGTGCGTGTCACCGTTTACCCGCAGGGGCCTCGTGATGTTTTAGAGGTCGCGCGTGCTGTGCGAGATATGGGAGTGCATACCTTTGCGCTGCAACAAGCTCGATCAACGGGTGCTCCTAGTGATTTTCTTGCGACAACGGATGGATGGGATGAACGTGTTATCCGCTGGGCGCAAGAAATTAAGCACATGGGTTTTCGCCAGTTTATTTTTCGACCAGCGGTGTGAGTTTTGTAAGCGGTACTCGATTGTGCGGCGGGGAAGTAGTCGATCATACATCCCCGCCACATACGCAAGGTCAGTGAAGCCCACCTTGCGTATAACCTTGCGTATAACAGTTCGCTACTTGCCTTATCATGCTGTACTTGCAGTCAATAAGACTCAGAACTGCTGCACCTCATAGCAGGTAAAAGCGAAAGAAAGATCCGTACTATTCGAGCTATTCGATAGGGCCTAATAACATTTGCGCCCATGCGCCATGCAAAGATTCCTGATCGGAAGGCTGGAATAATCCCGCCAGAACATCACGATATAAGCGTGACAACTCATGACGATTAAAATACGAGGCTCCACCACAGGCGCGCACGCATTGTTCCGTGGCCCGTAAAGAAGCCTCAGCAGCAGCATTTTTCACAGCCGAAAGACGAGGCATTGCTAGCATAGGCGAGGCAAGGTCCTCGTCTACTTCAGTAGCCAGTTCACGAATTTGAGGGCCGACCGCGTTCATTGTCAGCGCTGCCTCAGCTAAACGCCAACGAATAGCAGGATCTTGTGAATACATCGCTTGATTTTTCACGGAGCGACGATTTTTCACGTGCTCAACCGCTACTTCAATGGCACGCTCACCGATGCCCATATAAGTAGCTGCAAGCAAAATTTCAAAATGCGCGAAAATGCCAAAAATCACCGGATCGGCAGAAGGACCAGGTTCGCAGCGAGTGAGGATACGTGATTCCTCAGCGTAAGCACCCTCTAAAAGGGTTGTCTGAGACTGGGTAGCGCGCATCCCTAACGTATCCCAGTCATCTTTCATTGAAAAACCGCCACCGTCACGTGTCAGGACAGCGAAAACTGAATGAGGGCCATCTGGACCACTGCTATCAAGTCCGAAAGTGAGCAGGCGTGTCCATGCAGGAGCTAAAGATGTGAAAATCTTGGTGCCGGTAAATGTGTAGCCGCCTTTTTCGCTGGGGGTTGCCGTGGTTGTTGAACCAAAAAGGACAAGATCATTTGCCGGTTCTGAAATGCCGAAACCAAAGAGTTCTCCTTGTGCTGCCTCACGGAGGATAAGCTCACCGCGCTCATTTCCGTGACGGACAAGGTATCGGCCAAGACCCACGATGATTTGATGCATGTTGATACCTAATGCTGTGGCAGGAGCAGCCTTTGATAAGCGTGTTTGTTCGGCGGCGATTTCTTTTAATGTCAGCCCAGCGCCCCCGTATTCTTTGGGAACAAAAGCGGAAAAATATCCGGATTCTTTCAGATCGGCATAATCTTGCTCAGGGAACACATTGCGTGCGTCAATATCGCTGGCGCGATTGTGGATGCTTTCTAGGACATCATCAGACAGGAATGACATATGTGGTTTTCCTTTCCGTTGGGTTGTATTGCCCTTTGTGGGTGTAGGTCTGTACGCAGGCTATGTGCGTTATATTGCCGTGGGCAATAGTATGAGGAGACGAGTTCCACGGTACATGTGAATCCGTAGAGGTGCCGTTTGAGGGAAATGTCTTGTAGGTTTATCTTGTGACTAGTCCTATGCCAAATGAAATGCAGGCTTTAACGCCGCGTCAACGTTTCCGTTTGGAACGTCAACGTCGCCAAAATTACATTTACACCGTCACTATTGCTTCAATGGCTGTGGCGCTGGTTCTGAGTTTTCTGGTGCTTAAAGGGTGGATTCCTCTGCCATTTGGACAGTCTTTCCATGCGAAAGTGAAGTATGCGTCCGTAGGTGATGTGCCATGTCTTGCTGAGGATGTGCAGCCACTGGCACCCGAACAAGTGTATGTTCAAGTTCTGAACACTACGGCGCGTCCCGGTATTGCTGGTGAAGCAACAGAGATGCTGAAGTCGGCTGGGTACACTACGGAGGATCCAGCGAACTCTAATGTGGAATTCCCTGGAAAAGTCCGAATTTCAGCAGGACCTCGGGGGATTGAAGCTGCGTATACGGTGGCTCGCTATTTTACTGACGCGCATGTGGTTCTTTCTGGGCGTGCCGATAATCTTGTGCTTGTCGAGTTAGGGACTTTTTACAGCGGTCGCCTCAGTGAAAGTGATTTTGCCGTGGTGAAAGAAAGTCAAAGTCCACTGAAAGCCCCTAAAGGGTGTTTACCTGTAGATAAGAAAGCGATTGAGAAGGCGCAAAGCGAATTAGCTGGGCAATCGGAACAGGAATCTGGTGCCGCTCAGTCGGGTGAAACAGGTGAAAATGAGTCTGCTGAGGGGCAGCCTGCTGAAGGGGAAACTGGCGCAGAAGCCGGGGAGTGAGTAATCGCCTGCTGAGTAGGGCGTGCGGTTGTGTGAGTCGGATGGCATTGTGAAGGTAACTGAAGGATCCTTTGGGGGCTTTTGCGTCACATTGCGTAATCAGAACAGTGTCTTGTCGTACCCCTAGTCGCATAGTTGAACTGGCCCCGAAGCTGGGGTTCTCAAACGAAAGACCCCGTGATCTCAACGAAATCACGGGGTGCGCTGCGGAGGATGGGGGATTCGAACCCCCGAGGGCTTGCACCCAACACGCTTTCCAAGCGTGCGCCATAGGCCACTAGGCGAATCCTCCATACGTTACGTATTTCTGAACGAAATGTAACGTGCCGAACTAGCCTACACTCTGATAGCCCTAAAATGCGAACTCAACTATCACCTATTGCGGTGGTATCCCTCACGGCGCGCGCTCTGGCCTGATTTTTCAGGCATTTCGCTACGGATTTTACGGAGTTTGCAACGGCTTTTATTGCCGTGAAATGCAGCCAAGGCTCTATCATGTGCGTTTTTGTTATTTAACCCCAAATAGCAGGCAATAATGGCAGACATTGTGTGACTATTACTTGCGGCGCAAATCAGCACTTATGACTTGTAACGTAAATTCACATTTGCTGCCTGCGACACTTATCAACATACTTTGCCGTGCGCCAACTAATGCTCACCACTTAATACTTAGCGCTTGCGGCATAAATCAATGAAGCGACGAATGAGAACGGCCCCTTGGTGAGTTCCCGTTCCGTTACGCCCTATCCACACTAAAGATTCAATGTCATCAGTTCCGGGGTATCCTGCGTCGAGGAAACTTTGCAGGCGTGCAGATATGGCATCCGAGTCAAGTTCAGGGTTGAATTGTGTGGCCCAGAAAAATTCTCCTAAACGCATCATCTGCACGGGACAATCTAAAGATTTTGCTAGGACTACCGCATTTTCTGGTATGTGTTCAACAGCTTCACGATGGTCCACATAGGTGGGAAATTCGCAGGGGAACCCCTGAAGTAAAGGATCATGCTGCCCTGCCTCGGTCAAGAAAATATCTGTGATCTGCGGGTGCTCGCCCCATTTTTTCGTTACAACCCCACCGCGAAGGACAGCGGCCACTTCTGTTCCAAAACCTGTGGTAAGGCATGGGATGTTATGAGTGAAAATTTCAGTAAAAATACGGGTGAGTTCGGTTTCTGTGCGTTTTTGAGTGGGCGTTTTCCGCTCATCGGGAGTGGTAGTGCCATAGGGTGATCCGGCTACGATAATTCCTGCGTACTGGTGTACATCAATATCTGGCAAGCCCACCATGTCTAAGCGCACTTGTTCAAGTTGTCCGGTTTCTAAACCTGTTACCCGCATGAAACAGCGGTACTCGCTTTCAACGGCTTCATCCTCGGGGCGCGTAGACACTAAAAGAAAGGGCAGCATGAGTCAAGCATAGGCAAAGAAAAAAGAAAAATCATCTTTACTTTGTAATATTAAGCATAAATTTTAGAAAAGAATGAATAAGAGTAGCCATAACAGCAGGGTAAGCGTAGAAGTAATAATCGCGGCAATACTACGATTCTTCCCATAACCTTGTTGGCCTTGCGCGACAATAACCCCCACAATCCCAAGAATCAAAACGATAACAGCTAAAGGAAAAAGTACAATCGCTGGCGGCGCTAACCATAACGCGACGGTTGCCACACCATTTGCAGGAAGTGGCATAGATGTGTACCCAGGGCCAGCGAAAACGATTGCGGGGTCTGTTCTCTCATTCTCAGGGAAAATGGGTAACTGGGCTGAACTTTGAGCAGGCGCAGGGGTTCCAAAATGTCCGTGAGAAAGGTCAGGCCAGGTGGCGATCTGTCCTTCAGGATCTAATGCTCCGCCCCTAGGGTTTGGGCGCATTTCTTCAGAGCGAACAAAACCCTGCGTTTTGCTTCTGTGAGGTGGAGGCATATGCTCTGCACGTGAGCGTGGGTCATATTCGCTCATCGAACCTCCTTTATCTATCTTTATCTATGTTGTGAATATCTGTTTGGGTACCACATGTGCGAGATAGGCGCTAAACCCTCAGAATATCTGCACATGATGTCGCGTTAATGACGACCCTACCGCATGTAGAGCCTGTTTATCCGTGCAAGATCTGACTCCTTGGCAAGGAGCACATATTTTCTTTCTGTCGGGAGCGTATGCGGTGCCGCTTATTATTGCTTCCGCGTGGCACAAGCTTTTATGAACGTGACTGATCGCACTGGATGAACTCGTCACTTACTGGCAAAACTAAGGCAATGAAGGTGCTCCTACGCGCTATTGTGGTGTTCCGACCGGTTTCACGGCTATGCCAATCAACTGATCGGAGCGCTCACTTATGAGTAACGCATCTAGTGGACTTTTTCGTTGGAAACTACATGGCAACGGCAGGAATATTGCTCCTGGTGAGGTTGTTGCCGCACATGAACGTCTTTCGTGGCCACGCACTATAGGAATTGGTGCGCAGCATGTTGTTGCGATGTTCGGTGCTACATTCCTTGTGCCCCTCTTGACAGGCTTCCCGCCAGCAACAACCTTGTTCTTCAGTGCAATAGGTACGTTGCTTTTCTTCCTTATTACTGCAGGTAAATTACCCTCCTACTTAGGGTCCTCTTTCGCCCTTATTGCCCCCATTGGAGCGGTATCAAAAACGTTGGGCATGAGTTACGCGCAAGGCGGCGTAATTGCGACAGGTGCTACTTTGCTTCTTGTCGGTGTTATTGTGCACTTTGCTGGTGTCCGTTGGATTGACGCTTTAATGCCACCGATTGTGACCGGCGCAATCGTTGCCCTCATTGGCTTGAACTTGGCTCCCGCCGCATGGAATAACGTGCAAAACGGCCCGCTGACGGCTGTTATCACAATCGTTTCGATTTGCTTGATTACGGTGCTTTTCAAAGGAATCATTGGTCGTCTTTCGATTCTCTTTGGTGTAATCATTGGCTATATCGCCGCTGTTATTCAAGGTGAGGTTGTTTTCGACGCGATTAACGAAGCCGCATGGTTTGGTTTACCGACTTTCCAAGCTCCTGCTTTTGATCCATCCACACTGGGACTTTTCGTTCCGGTTGTTTTCGTTCTCGTAGCTGAAAATGTTGGTCACGTGAAATCTGTGGCTGCTATGACGGGTGAAAATCTTGATGGTGTGACAGGTCGCGCACTTGTTGCCGATGGTTTAGCTACTGTTCTGGCAGGTTCTGGTGGTGGTTCTGGTACGACCACTTATGCGGAAAATATCGGTGTAATGGCAGCGACCCGCGTGTACTCTACTGCAGCCTATGTTGTGGCTGCATGTGTGGCATTCGGTTTGTCGCTCCTGCCGAAGTTTGGTGCTGCTATCGCAACGATTCCGCCCGGTGTTCTTGGCGGTGCAGGAACTGTTCTTTACGGCATGATCGGTATGTTGGGTGTGCGTATCTGGGTGCAAAATCGAGTTGATTTCTCGAATCCAGTGAACTTGAATACCGCAGCTGTTGCCCTTGTTGTGGCGATTGCAAACTTCACATGGTCACCTTTCGGTATGAAGTTTGAAGGTATTGCTTTGGGTACAGCGACAGCGCTGATTGTGTATCACGTGATGCGCATGATTTCACGTGTGCGTGGGACGAATCTTGAACAAGCTTCTCCGGCATCGGCCCCTGCTGGTACGGAACTTGAAGGTGAAGCATATGCTTCACGGCATCGCATGAAAACTCAGTGACTTTGTGACATGAGTATCACGTGTAACGTGTGAGATGGTGGCGGTTTCCTTGAGTAAAGGAGGCCGCCACTGCTTTGTTGCTGTTGTTTTGTTGTCGCTGTTTGTCACCGCTGTGTGCCCACTGCCTTGTTGTCCCGGCTTTGCTTCCGCTGTTTTGCTCTCCTCCTTGTTACCGCTGCGCTAAGTGCTTGCACTCAGGGGAAATAGAGGTCATTTATCTTCATGTTTTGGATATTTTCTGCTATCCTCATCTATGCATCTATGCATCTATGCATCTATGCATCTATGCATCTATGCATCTTATTATGCGGTTTTCTTATTGTCGGTGGGTTTTTGCGTTTACGTAAAGGCTCTGTGCTTTTGTGTGCTTCGGCGGTGAGTAAATAAATGAACGAATAAGGTGGGGTTTTGGATGTCCGTTCGGCATATCTACGCGCGTCGCATAGCCTGTGCTTTAACAGCGGCAACACTTGGCCTCACACTCATCACCGCTATACCAACGCTTGCTGATACACCGACTAATCCATACGCTTCCGCAACACTTTCCTCAGATTACGATGGCACCGGTCATGACGTGAGGACCCCATCAGGCGGTTCTGCACAGACCTTTATTAACGCCAAGAACGGTTTTGAACCCGGCGATAACACGAAAGACGATGGCGTAGTTGCTTCGGGTGACTTTGTCGGACTGATCTCACATCTTCGTGTCGAACCTGGACCTGAGCGTCTGATTCAGGTGCGATACACACTTCCTGAGTGGCTGGATTTTGATGCCAGATTAAATCCCGTACTTTCCGCTGGAAATAGTACATTAATTACGCATGTCGGGGAGCCGACCTGGGATGAGGCCTCGCGGGTTGTAACCGTCACTTACAAGACGAAACGCGGTGTTCCGGTAGCTCTATCTGTTCCGTTTGTACTTACCGCCAAAGACACGGCTGGCGAAGTCAAAGACAATCAGGTTGTCAAAGTTGAAGTTGCTGCTGGCGATCAACGCGCTTACTCGTCGTTTTCCTCAAAGGGATACACGGTTGTCTCTGTTCCGCGCGCTGACATCATGGTGCGCCCAGATAACTACGTGAAGTCAGAGGACGGCGCTCCTTCGTATCCGCGGGCACTTTATTCTCGCAACCAAAAATTCATTGATGTGGAGGTGTACCCTCGCCCAGTTTCAGACAATAAATGGTCCTCCAAAGGTTCTTCCACCCTTACTCCTTGGTCAGGTTATTTAGACGTATCAGGCTTGCCAGAAGGAACAACAGCGCAAATCGGTGGCGAAGATGTTCCAATCACGAACGGTAAAATCCGGTTACCTCAGACACGCGGCAGCCTCACTGTGCGTTTCTTCAGTAATAACAATTGGGGTATTCCTCTTGAGAAGATGGGCAGCTACGAATACCCACTTCACGTCGAGTTAGATAAGGGTGCATTCTCTACACCGGACTACCTCAATAACGGTGACGATTGGCAGCCTGGGCAAGGCGAAAAAGATTACGTAACTACCGATGGTGCGCGAAAGACCACGGCAGTTCGAGGTTTCTACTCAAAAAATAACGACTACACCGAGTTGCGTTTCTACCATGAGATTGTCACGCAGCAGAAATTCGTGAAAGAGGTACTTCGTCCTTCCGCTAGGGGTGCAACCTACTGGGAAGCCGGTATGAAAGACTTTGACTACGGTCCTGAGGTACGGGCAAGATATAGTGGAGATGAATATGTTGCAGAGGGTACTCAGCTCAAGGTCTACCTATCCGTCGATACCGATAGGGTGAGTGCGCAAGATGGCTCCACGACCGCTCATTTTACTTTCACTGACCAGTGGAACCCTCGTGAACAAATAGCAGCCGGCCCAATTCAAGTCCTCATGCCTAATGGCGAAAATTATGAGGGTGAACGCACCGTCGAATGGTACGTGGGTGAACGTCCTGGAGGCGGAAAATTCCAAGACCACTCAATCATTACCTCAAACGATGCTGGGTGGGTGACTTCCGATACTCCACCTGCGGGAGCAAGTGCACTGCGCGTGAAAGTTCCCCATTTGCCTATTGGTGAAGGTAATGGCGGAAAATACAAAGTGTATTTCCCTGCTCGGGTGACTGATGACTTCGCTCAGTTGAAGCCACTACCAGCATCGTTCACAGATCGACTCATTGGTGCAGTGAACAATGTTGCTGAGGGCTCGCCATATGACTGGAGTATCTTCCCGATAGAAAAGACCATCCCCACGGGTAGTCTGACTATGAAAGTGGATGCTGAGACGCTCAACTTGGACAATCCCACCTTGACTTACACCGTCAAACCCGTTGTACGTAGCTTAATTAGCACCACAGAGCCAGTGGCAACCCGTCTAGATGTCACTTTAGATCCGTGTGTAACAGGGATATCGAAAGTAGGCGAAGGGTGGAGCCTACTGGACGGTTCTCTTGAAACCGGCGATTGTATAAAGAAAAAGCCTGGCAAAGCCACTTTCCTTGTCGGCAAAGACGGGTCATGGGTGCCCACAAACTATGTGCGCGGAGAACGCGGAGGATCTGAAGTCACACCGCTGACCTTTGAGGCTCGGGTATCCTCTGTGGCTTTAGGTGACGTGACTACGTGGGCTACTTGGGTGTTGACCGACTATGAGCAGGAGGGGCGCGCCTACTTAGCGTCAGCAACTACCACCGCCTTACCTGTGGACGTGACCTCCAGTAACATAACTACCGCTGACCCTAAGGTGGAAAAAGGTCAGCCAATGCGTTTTACCGCAGTTGTAAGCGCTGCGACGCAGGGGCAAGGTTTGGGCGGTGAAGCCATTATTGAACTGCCCTCTGCTCGGGTAAAGAACTCGCTGCCAGCTAACTATGATGGTGCTGACAAGTCTGCTTATCACGGTGGCTACACGCTGACTGATGTCGTGGTTGACCAGAGTAGTTCGGTACCTGGTACCACGATTCAATTTGAGATCGCGGGTGCCGAAGGAACGTGGGTGGACTCTATTCCTGAGGGTAAAGCCGATCAGGTCAGGCGAATCAAGGTTATTCAGCCTGTCGGTGGACAGCAAGGTATCTCTACCATTAGGTACACCCTGCGTCCTACCGATAATGCGGTGGGTGATACGTATGTGACGTGGCTTTCTGGCACAACTGTTCCTGGTACAGATAACTCCAGCCCAGACCCGTGGCCGACTTTCAATGAGGTCGTGGCATCTCAGGTCACAGGTTACGTGTACTGGGATGAGGGCGGGAACGGTCGAGATCGGCAGGAAAATTCCAAGGGGATTGAGGGAGTGACCCTTGGTTTATTCAGAGGTGATGAGAAACTCGCTGAAGCAACGACAAATGCCGAGGGTTACTACGCTTTCGCACGTGACTTCACGCATGGTGACTACAAGGTGAAGATTCTTGAGGGTGTGCCAGAGACGGTGCGATCGCAGTTCAATGCGGATACGGATCCATCTGTCACACAAACCTACTCGTACAGGTATAAACGTTTTGGAGCCTCTCAGAAAGTTTCTGACACTGTTAATCTTGGCATTGACGAAGTTTTTGAAAATGTGAACTTTGGTTTTTATGTGCCTGAACCGCATGTCGATATCCAGAAAAAACCGGCCACGGCCAACTGTAAAGATAACGAATGTACAGTGGACTGGGGTATTACCATCAAGAACGACGGTAATACTCGCCAGACCGGTGTTCAGTTCACCGATGTTCTAGCTGGTAACGCTACCGGAGTGTCCGTCAGCTACGGGAAACCTGCAGAAGACAGGGTGATGAGTAGCTTCGATGCTGGTGTGGCTGTCGATCAAGGTGGTGGACTGTGGACTTGGGGCCAACATTGGTGTGGGATACGTGGTTTGCCAGCAGATGATCCACGAATAAAGGATGTCAGGCCAAGTCTGGTAGCTACGCCCGGTGTCCTCTTTAGCCAAGCATCTGGTAGTACTGAACATCGTTTGGCACTGGACCGTGAAGGACATATCTGGTCTTGGGGGTATAACGCCCAGGGG
Source organism: Schaalia sp. lx-100 (assembly GCF_021083625.1). Taxonomy (NCBI): domain Bacteria; kingdom Bacillati; phylum Actinomycetota; class Actinomycetes; order Actinomycetales; family Actinomycetaceae; genus Schaalia; species Schaalia sp. lx-100. Next base: position 38,239 of record NZ_JAJNRP010000004.1, read on the forward strand.
CAATTAGGCCTCGAAACAACTGACACTCCGATAAAACCGAATATTCCTACATATTGTGATCCGGCAACGGTCATTCATGCGCCGGTGCCAACAAAGATTCAGACCGACACAGTCTTTACCCAGATTGCAGCGGGTAAAAATCACAGTTTGGCCCTAGATGCTGAGGGCAATGTCTGGGCTTGGGGTATGAACAATGGTGGGCAGCTTGGTATTGGTAGTACGGATAGTGACCCGCATCCAACTCCGCAGAAGCTGAATATTCCAGTGCCAATTGTGAAGATTTTTGCCACTAACTACAGTGCGTCTGATTCTACTTCGTTCGCCATTGATGTGAATGGGCAGATCTGGCTATGGGGTCAAAATGCCACATATGTTGATGGTTCAGCAACTAGGCGTCAGCGTAGCGAACACATAACAACGCCGAGGAAGATAGATACTGGAGACACAAAATTTATTGATATTGCAAGTAATGGCTACACAGCTATGGCTATTGATTCTGACAATAACTTGTGGGGATGGGGAGCTAACTACTCTTACCAGTGGGGTGTCGCCGACCCGAAACATAGTTACACACCTGTGCGTATTCACAAGTCAATGAAGTTTAAGCGGATTGTGCACGGTGGTTATTACGGTGGAACCTACGCCATTGACACTGAAGGAAAGCTGTGGGGATGGGGCCAGCAACAAAGTAGACTACTGATGTCTGAGGGAACCGAAAATCAAAAGCCAAAAATCCTCATGCCAGATAAAAAGTTTTCCAATATCTTTATATCGACTGATGGCTATATGCAAGATACTGATGGGGTTATCTACAGTGTTGGCTGGCGTTATAGTTACAATTTAGGGTATCGCGTTAACAATGGCGAAAACGCAATTATGCCTCGTGCCATTGAGTTCTATGTCCCTGCGGCGAAAGAACAAGTGATTGCTCCGACAGGTACTCGTAAGGACGGAAACGTCTTCACTCGGTCGTATTCCTTACCTGATATGTCGCCAGGTACAGAAACACAACTGCTGGTTTCCGCTAAAGTTCCCTACGCTAAGGTCAAGCAAGTGCTGGCAAACCAAGCAATTGTTTCTACGAAAGAGAACCCGCGTACCGGCGTGACCCCGCCAGAACTACGTTCACCTGATGTCGCTCAGACGGGTAAACTACGCACCAACGCGACCTGTTCATCAGATGTCACGTGGGACAGATGGAATATGCCGGGTGACCAGTGTGATCAGGTTGAGACACTTGTTCCTGCGAATGACAGGGCACAGGAGCCTGTCGTAGTGTCCGGCCGCGTATGGGTAGATGAAGACCGTCAAGGGAATAAGCGACAAGACAGTGACCGTAATGTGTCCGGTATCGATGTGTACCTGCTGGACTGGAAAGGCGACACTGCCGCCACGACGGTGACCGCCGCTGACGGTACTTTCCGTTTTGAGGGTATGGCACCTGGAAGCTACTCCATCCAGTATGCAATCTCTGACCAAACTACCGTTCCTGACCCCGACAAACCGGGTGCTACCCTCAAAGCACTTGACTATGGTGCAGCATTCGTTCCTCGGGCGGCGAGTTCCTTTACTACTGATACCGTTGCCCCACGTACTAGCGGATCTTTGAGTCGGACTAACACCCAATACGCCAGAAGTGGTACTGAAATAGCGAATTTCAACACTGCGATTGAAATGTGGGTGCCTAATATATCGGTTACTAAGACCACTACTGTTGAAGATACGGACAATCCTGGGCGAACAAAAGAAGTGAACAAGGTTGAGGTGAAGCCAACAGTTCCTACGGTCATTAATTTCACCGTTAAAAATGGTGGCGCAGAGGACTTAGTGGACCCTCAACTGAAAGACACGACAACGCAAGGCAATGTGAATGTCGGTGACATCGCGTGTGAATGGGAGAAAATCACAATTGAAGGCACAGAGCATAATGTGCTTCCTGCAGGAAAATCAGTGACATGTGCGGCGACACTTCCTGCACTTGGGCGATCAGCAGTCCATGAGGATGAAGTTCGCGTGTGGGCTGTCGGCTCAAAGTCTGGCAAACTCGTGGAAGATAAAGACACGTTCACTGCAACCACGCCTGATGCTTTTGAGATTCACCTTGAAAAGAAAGACGGCTATACCGATAAGGAACTTGAGGGAGCAACATTTAACCTCAAAGGCCCCGGTTTACCTGAGCAAGGTAAAGAACTTAAAGGCGGTCCGAAGTGGACTTTTGACCTTGCTCCCGGTGACTATGAGCTGCGTGAACTGGTAGCACCGGCGGGGTTTGCTCGCCTGCCAACGCCGTGGAAGTTCACTGTCACTAAGAGCGGTATCGTCACTCGTAGCGCTCCGCTTGGTGAGGACGGTGTCGTGGTCAGTGGTGCTACGGTCACAGTGAAGAACTGGGAGGAAGGCAAACTTCCAGCGGCGGGCCGTGGACAGATGTTCGTCACTATCGGTGGGGGCGTGTTGCTCATGATTGTGGGTGCTGCGCTCGTGTTGCGACGCAAAACCCTGCGCTGAGGAAGTACCGAGAAAGCACGTGTGACTCATAGTCGGTTGGCTATGAGTCACATACTTTTCAAGCCCATCTATGAGTGGGGCGAAAGCGGGCTTGCTGTGCTTAGTGCGGATACCACGGGTTACTGTGATTAGTGTCAAGGTGGCTGTGGTGCGGGCGCTTAAAGTGGCGAAAATTAGCTATTCGACCTGCATGCGAGGTATTACTCACCTGAGAAAATCGTGCGCGCTGAGTTTATTCCCTGTAGCGTGGAGTATTGGATGGAAATGGATCTGCTTATGTTCATATTTTGAATATATGCGGATTGTTTCCTTAAATTCACCTACTATGGTTTCTCATTGTCGGCAAGTTTTTGCATCTGTCGTAAGGGCCGTGTACTTTCTTGCACTTCGACGATGAGCAAGTGAATCGACGATCAAGATGAGGGATTTTCGATGGGCTCTCGACGTTTCTTTGCGCGGCGCTTAGTTTGCTCACTCGCAGTGGCAACGCTTAGCCTCACGCTTGTCACTGATGCGTCAACTGCTACCACAGTGCCTAACCCATACGCCTCCGCCACACTTACCTCTGACTACGATGGCACCGGTCATGACGTGAGGACCCCATCAGGCGGTTCTGCACAGACTTTTATTAACGCCGCAAACGGTTTTGAACCCGGCGATAACACGAAAGACGACGGTGTAGTTGCTTCAGGTGACTTCGTTGGACTGACCTCATATATTCGTGTCGAACCAGGGCCTGAGCGTCTGATTCAGGTGCGATACACAATCCCTGAATGGCTTGATTTTGATGCTAAAGCAAACCCCACACTTGCCGGTGGAGGTAACACCTTTATTACGCAGGTAGGCGCGCCAAAATGGGATCCTACCTCACGGGTTGTCACAGTCACCTACAGGACGAAACGCGGTGTCCCGGTAGCTTTATCCGCTCCACTTGTACTTACCGCTAAAGACACGGCCGGTGAAGCCAAAAGCGATCAGGTCGTCAAAGTTGAAGTTGCGAACGACGATAATCCCGCCTACTCATCATTTTCCTCAAAAGGATACACAGTCGTATCTGCTCCGCGCGCTGACATCATGGTGCGCCCCTCTAACTATGACAAGTCAGAGGATGGTGCTCCTTACTTTTTGCGGGCACCATATACTCGCGATGAAAGATTCGTTGAGGTAGAGGTATATCCGCGCCCAGTCGTGGATACGCAATGGTCCCCCAAGGGCGCTTCTACTCTTACTTCCTGGTCCGGTTATTTAGACGTATCAGGCTTGCCAGAAGGAACAACAGCGCAAATCGGTGGCGCAGATGTTCCAATCGTGAACGGTAAAATCCGGTTACCTAAAACAAGTGGAAGCCTCACTGTGCGTTTCTTCAATAATGACGGTTGGGGTATTCCTGTCGATCAGATGGGTAGCTACGAATACCCACTTCATGTTGAACTGGATAAAGACGCATTTTCCACGCCTGACTACCTTAACAACGGTGATGGTTGGCAGCCTGGCTCAGATCAAAAAGAGTATGTGAGCACCGCTGGCGCTCGAAATACCACAGCAGTTCGAGGTTTTTACTCGGAAAATAACGACTACACCCGGTTGCGTTTCTATCACGAGCAGATCAAATTTCACCAGAAATTCGTTAAAGAGGTACTTCGCCCTTCCACTAATGGTGCAACCTACTGGGAAGCCGGCATGAAAGACTTCGATCACGGCTATGCAGCACGAGCAAAATACAGTGGCAACGAGTACGTCACAGAAGATACGCAACTCAAGGTCTACCTGTATGCCTACACCAATAGGGTGATCCTGCAGGACGGATCAACGACCGCTCATTTTACTTTCACTGACCAGTGGAACCCTCGTGAACAGGTAGCAACCGGTCCAATTCAAGTCCTTATGCCCAATGGCAAGGAATACGAAGGTGAACGCACCGTTGAATGGTACGTAGGTGAACGTCCTGGAGGCGGAAAATTCCAAGACGAATCAATCACTACGTCAAATGATGCCGGTTGGGTTACTTCCGATACTCCACCTGCGGGAGCAAGTGCACTGCGCGTAAAAGTTCCCAATCTGCCTATCGGTGAAGACGCTGGTGGTGACTACAAGGTTTATTTTCCTGCTCGGATTACCGATGACTTTGCCAAACTGAAACCCTTGCCCGTCTCCTTCACAGATCGACTCATTGGTGCAGTAAACGGAGTTGTCGACGATCCGCCGTACGACTGGGACGTTTTCCCACTGGAAAAGGCGATACCCACGGGTAGGTTGAATATGACAGTGGATGACAAGACACTGAACTTCGATGATCCCACATTGACCTACACCATCACACCTACTGTGCGTAGCTTGATTAGCTCCACACAGTCAGTGTCAACACGCCTCGACGTCACTTTGGATCCATGCGTGACGGATGTAACTAACGTAGGTGAAGGGTGGAGCCTTCTGGAAGGCTCTCTTGAAATTGGTGATTGTGCCACCAAAAAGCCCGGTAAAGCCACTTTCCTCGTAGGAAAGGACGGGTCATGGGTGCCCACAAACTATAGTCGTGGAGAATCTGAAGTCACGCCACTGACCTTTGATGCTCGAGTATCCACTTTAGCTTTAGGTGATATTAGTACGAAGGCTAACTGGGTGCTGAATGACTATGAGCAAGAGGGACGCATCTACCCAGCGTCAGCAAGCACCGTTGCCTTACCTTTGGATGTGAAGTCCACCAGTATAACCACCGACGATCCTCGGGTGGAAAAAGGGCAGCCAATGCGTTTCACCGCAGTTGTCGCTGTCGCATCTCAAGGTCAAGGTTTGGGCGGCGAAGCCATTATTGAACTTCCTTCTGTGCGAGCAAAGGACCCTTTGCCAGCCAACTATGAAGGTGCTGATAAGTCTGCTTATCACGGAGGTTACACACTAAGTGATGTTTCGGTTGATCCCAAGAGATCGGTGCCTGGTACCACAATTCAATTTGAGATTGCGGGTGCTGAAGGAACCTGGGTGGACTCCATTCCTGAAGGTAAAGCAGACCAAGTAACACGAATCAAAATCATTCAGCCTACCGGCGGACAGCAAGGTATTTCGACTATTAAGTACACTCTCCGTTCTTCCGATCATGAACTGGGTGACACTTACGTGACATGGATTTCTGGTGCAACCGTTCCTGGCACAGATCATCCCAGCCCAGACCCGTGGCCGGCTTTCAATGAGGTTGTGGCATCTCAAGTCACGGGCTACGTGTACTGGGATGAAGGCGGTAATGGTCGTGACCGTCAGAAAAACTCTAAAGGGATTGAGGGAGTGACCCTCGGTTTGTTCAGAGGCGATGAGAAGCTTGCTGAAACAACGACGAATGCTGAGGGCTACTATGCTTTCCCGCGTGACTTCATCCACGGCGACTACAAGGTAAAAATCCTTGAGGGTGTGCCGGAAACGGTGAGATCACAATTCAATGCAAGTACAGATCCATCTGTCACACAAACCTACTCGTACAAGTACAGGCGCTTTGGGGCCTCTCAGAAGGTTTCCGATACGGTTAATCTTGGCATTGACGAGGTGTTTGAAAATGTGAACTTTGGTTTTTATGCGCGTGAACCGCACGTCGATATCCAGAAAAAACCAGCCGAAGCTAACTGTCGTGACACTGAATGTACAGTGGAGTGGGCCGTTACCATTAAGAATGACGGTAATACCCGCCAAAGTGCAGTCCAGTTCAACGATGTCTTGGCCGGTAATGCTACCGATGTGACCGTTAGCTACGGAACACCCGAACAAAACAGGTCAATGAGCACTTTCGCTGAGGGCGTCTCTGTCGATCAAGGCGGCGAGTTGTGGACTTGGGGTCCCGAAGCATGTGGGATACGTGGTTTGCCAGCAGATGATCCACGAATAAAGGATGTCAGGCCAAGTTTGGTAGCTACCCCCGGTGTCCTTTTTAACCAAGTAGCCAGTGGGCACAAACATCGTTTAGCGCTGGATCGTGAAGGACATATCTGGGTCTGGGGATATAACGCTTTAGGGCAATTAGGACTTGCAGCAACTGATACCCCAAACCTTCCAAAGCAGCCTGAAATCTGTGACTATCGATCGACCATCAATACGCGGATACCAACAAAGATTCAGCCTGATACTGTTTTTACTCATATTGCAGCTGGTCCTATGCACAGTCTAGCAGTGGATGCTGAAGGTAATGTCTGGACCTGGGGTGAGAACCGGTACGGTGAGCTTGGTATCGGCACCCAAGATCGTGACGCGCATCCAATTCCGCAAAAGCTAGATATACCAGTGCCAATTGCACGAGTCTTCGCGTCTGGCACTCCGGGGCTTGCTGCTGTTTCATTTGCCCTCGACGTAAATGGGCAGATTTGGGCCTGGGGCTCAAACGAATATCGTAATCTTGGTTTAGGCAATACAGTTTCCGGTCGAGTCGTATCGACACCAACAAAAATTACAAGTACAGGAGAGATAAAATTCGTTGATCTCGCACCTTATTACAGCTCAGTGATGGCTATTGATTCTAACAATAACCTGTGGGGCTGGGGGAATAACGGTGGTCGTTGGGGTACTGCCTATTATCCGTACTCTAGTAATGTGCCTAGGCGCGTTCAAGAATCAATGAAATTCACACGAGTTGTGACAGGGGGTTCGTGGGCTGCAACATACGCTCTCGATACCGAAGGAAACCTGTGGGGCTGGGGTGAAAAACGAAGTGGATTGCTGACGGTGGATGGAGATGGCCATCAACCGCCAAAAATCCTTGTGCCAGATAAGAAGTTTTCCAACATCTTTATGTCGAGTACTGGCTACATGCAAGATACTGATGGGACTATCTACAGTGTTGGCTACGCGAGTAGTGGATTATTAGGATATCCCGGTGGAGCTATTCAGTTTTCTCCCCGTGAAATTAACTTCCGTGTCCCTGCGGCGAAAGAACAAGTGATTGCTCCGACAGGTACTCGTAAGGACGGAAACATCCTTACCAGGTCCTACTCTTTACCTGATATGTTGCCAGGTACAGAAACACAACTGCTGGTTTCCGCTAAAGTCCCTTACACCAATGTCAAACAAGTGTTAGCAAACCAAGCAATTGTTTCCAGCAAAGAGAACCCGCGTACCGGCGTGACCCCACCAGAGTTACGTTCACCCGATGTTGCCCAGACGGATAAGTTACGCACCAACACAACCTGTTCGTCGGATGTCACGTGGAATAAATGGGAGATGCCAGGTGACCAGTGCGATCAAGTTGAGACGCTTATTCCTGCAAATACCAGGGCAATAGAGCCTGCCGCGGTATCCGGCCGCGTATGGGTGGATGAAGACCGTGAAGGGATTGAACGACAAAACAGCGATCGTCACGTTTCCGGTGTTGATGTCTACCTGTTAGATGGGACGGGTAATACTGTTGCCACGACGGTGACCGCCACCGATGGTACTTTCCGTTTTGACGGTGTAGCACCTGGGACCTACTCCATCCAGTACGCGATCTCTGACCAAACTACCGTTCCTGACCCCGACAAACCGGGTGCTACCCTCAAAGTGCTCGACTATGGCGCAGCCTTCATTTCTCGGGCAGGAGAATCCTTTAGCGTCGATGTTGTTGCCCCACGTGCTGACGGGTCAATTACTCACACTCGCGTCCAAAATGCGCCAAGCGGCGGCGAAGCCCCGAACTTTAACACTGCGATTGAAATGTGGGTGCCCAACATATCGGTCACTAAGACAACAACTGTAAACGATGAGGACAACCCTGGTCATACAAAAGAAGTCAATAAAATCCAAGTGGGGCCGACAGAATCCACGGTCATCAATTTCACCATTAAAAATAATGGCGCAGAGGACTTAGTGGACCCTCAACTGGAAGATACAACAACGCAAGGTAACGTGAACGTTGGCGAAATCACGTGCGAATGGGAGAAAACCACAATCGACGGCACAGAGCATAATGTGCTTCCTGTTGGAAAGTCTCTTACGTGTACGGCGACACTTCCTGCACTTGGCCGCTCAGCGGTCCATGAGGATGAAGTTCGTGTCTGGGCTGTGGGCCTGAAGTCCGGCAAACTCGTGGAAGACAAAGACACATTCACTGAAACTACGCCAGATGCTTTCGAGATTCACCTTGAAAAGAAAGACGGCTATACCGATAAGGAACTTGAGGGAGCAACCTTTAACCTCAAAGGCCCCGGTTTGCCTGAGCAAGGTAAAGAACTTAAAGGCGGTCCGAAGTGGACTTTTGACCTCGCTCCCGGTGACTATGAGCTGCGTGAACTGGTTGCGCCGGCTGGGTTTGCTCGCCTGCCCGCACCCTGGAAATTCACCGTCACCAAGGAAGGCATTGTTACTCGTAGTGCTCCGCTTGGTGAAGATGGTGTCGTTGTGAACGGTGCTGTAGTCACAGTGAAAAACTGGGAAGAAGGGAAACTTCCTACAGCAGGTCGCGGCCAGATGATCGCCATTATCGGTGGAGGACTACTACTGACAATCGCAGGCATCATGATCGCGCTGCGACGCAAAGAAGGATGATAGGAAGCTGAGCTGAATCAATAGGACACAGGGAGAAAAGGTCTACAAAAACCGAATCTCAGTTGTACGGATACGGTTTTGGAGTGCCAGCACAATCATCGCGCATGCCTGAGCATCTGACGTAGCATCATGATGTTTCAACCGAAAGGCAGGGGCCAGCGCTTTTGTGACGGTAGGTAGCTTGTAATTTTGTAAACCACTCACCATTTTGCGTGCGGTCCTATACGTGCAATAAAAATCGGCGGGATAAGTACGAACACCAAAATACTCATCAAGTTCGCGCCACACCTTTGAATCAAAGGTCGCATTATGCGCATATGCCGGCAAACCAGCAACGAAAACCGACACTTCCTGAGCGATCTGCTCCCATGAAGGCGCGTGACGCACATGATGACCAGTGATTCCGTGAATGTCGCTGAACACAAAATAATTCAATTCACGAGGCGGTTTAAGTAACGTCGAAAAAGTATCGATAATTTGACCATCAACCACTTTCACAAGCGCAATTTGACAAGCAGAAGCTCCACTTCGTGAATTTGCAGTTTCAAAGTCAACAGCAACAAATGAAGAAGCTAACAGGACTTCAACGGAGGGTACCCACCGTGACGACGCGCGTCCTAAACTTCGCTGATACGCGCCCTCAAAGTGAAACGGATTGCTCCTCATCCTCGCTCACTTTGCGCCCGTAACTGAAGGTCCTCACGCCGTGGTTCATGCGCGCGAATCTCTTTGACCAAGCACACGGCAACAGCAACCACAACCACAGCAAAAGGCAAAGCCATGACAACCGTTGCACTTTGCAGAATCGGGATACCTCCGGCAAGCAACATAGCAACAGTGAGCGCCCCCGTTGCCACAGCCCAGAAAACACGCATCCACGGTGGCCCATCTACCGTATCTGAAGGATCATCAGCAGAGGCATGCGTTTCTGCCGTGCTTCCATTAGCCTCAACACAGGTATGAAGCGGCATTTTTACCTGTTCCTCTATGCTTTCAGTGTGAGCCGGGGAAAGAGCAGGGTAAGGCGCTGCTGCGGCCTCAGACTCGCTCAAAAGACCTGCTGTGCAGGTATCCGTACTTTCAGAGACTGTTGATTCCACGTAGGCCCCAGTTTTACGTCGAACACGTACATGCGGTTCAATCACAGGGTGACGCATTGATAACTCGCTCATCACCAAAGCCCCAGAATCAGCGCTGGTCACGTAGAACAGTAAGCCCACAATAACCGCTAAAATCACTGCTACAGCACCCAAAGGACGGCTGGACAATAAGCTGAATAGCCCTTCCTCGGGGCTTGCAACAACTTGGCGAGCAAATTCCGCGCCATAGGCTCCTAAAGTGCCGTAAGGGGTCGCCTCACTACCATTACGCGCCAAATCAAGAGCAGAATTCCCGAAAATCCCAACCCACATGACGACATAAGTAAAAGGAATCGTCAAAGTACCAATAACAAATTCACGTAAAGTACGGCCTCGGGAAATACGCGCAAGGAATAAACCAACGAACGCCGCCCAAGTAATCCACCACGCCCAGAAGAACAAGGTCCACCCATTAAGCCACTCATCTGGACGATCCCACGCATATGTTTCCAGCGATAAGCCAGGTAATGCGGAAAAGAAATCACCAACATTACCAATGACCGCATCAACGAGGAATGTGAAACGCCCCGTGACCAGCACGAAAACAGCAAGAACACCAGCAAGAACCACATTCGCCATCGACAGGAATTTCACGCCTTTATCAACACCCGATATCGCAGACCAGCACGCAGTCGTGACCCCTAAGACCAGTAAGCCAATTTGCAAACCAAGGCCTCGTGGAATACCGAAAACCATTTCAAGACCGACATTGAGTTGGACAATCCCGACCCCCAGCGATGTTGCAATGCCGAACATTCCGCCGACCAGTGCCGCAGCATCGACGATATGGCCTAACCAGCCGTTCACGTGCTTACCGAGCAAGGGACGTAGTGTCGCACGTAAAGATAAAGGGAAACCGCGTCGATACGTGAAGTAAGCCAAGGCAAGGCCAAGGATTGTGTACAAACCCCAGCCGTGTAAACCGTAGTGGAAAATTGTGAGGACAGCGGCTTGACGGGCTGCCTCTATGCTTTGACCTTCCCCGACAGGAGGATGCATGTACTGCGTGATTGGCTCTGCGACGGCAAAAAACATGATGTCAGTGCTGATACCTGCAGCAAAAAGCATAGAAGCCCACGAAAAAGTGGAAAATTGGGGACGTGAGTCATCGGGACCCAACCTGACCCGACCGAAACGGCTCCAAGCAAGTGCGATCACGAGGACGAGGACGGCTGTTGCTAAAGCAATGTAGAAACTGCCGAAATGACGGCCTGTCCAGGTGACTGCATTGTTAAAAAAGTTACTTACTTGTGTGGGTGCGTAGATTGCAGCGATCGCAATGCCTGTGATGAGGGCGGCGGCGATCAGGAAAACAGGAAGGTTGATTTCGTTTCTTTTACGTATCACAGTGGGAGGCAGGCCTGCTGGTTCGGGGGTGTGAGTGGTACTGGTGGATGCGGAACCAGGGAAGGACATATCGCCTCCGAAAGTTGGGGACAAGGCACTCAGTTGTTGCAGCCGCTTCACGTGAAGCGAGTAGCAATTCGACTTTGTCTACTCTGGTTCTTCAAAGCAGGGATAGCAAGTATGTGGCCGGTGTGTTACTAAAAAGCCGATGCGCTGGTTGTGCTGGTGTGGGTACGACAAAACAAAACCCCGAGACTTAACTTTTGTTGAAATCTCGGGGATTCTGGTGGCGGTAGCGCTGGGATTTGAACCCAGGGTGGCTGTTACACCACACAGCATTTCGAGTGCTGCACCTTCGGCCGCTCGGACACGCTACCTCAACACGCAATCATACATGAGGAGCGCGTGTACACGCTATTCGGCTGTTAGATTGCCAAAAAGCAGCCCGACCATGCTGAAGCCTGTCATGTGACATGAGGCCACGAAAGCGCTTCATCATGTTGTAGCTGCCGAATACAGACACCTGAGCTGCGCGTTACGATAAAACACATGGCACGACGACGAATAAGTGAGGACGCTGGCAAGCGCGCCCTCGCCCTATGGAAACAAGAGCAAGAAGGAACCTTGCGTGAGGATCTTTATACGGCAGTCCGATGGGCACTTGAAGAATTGAATCTTTTGTATCCGGGGCGAGCCGTTGAAATTCGAGTCCCACCAGCAGGAGCAGTTCAAGCTTTTGAGGGAACAGTGCATCGTCGTGGAACTCCGCCATCTGTTATAGAAATGGACCCACACACGTGGCTCAGGTTAGCCACTGGAAGTCTGGAATGGAACGAAGCATGTGCCACCGGACGGGCACAAGCCTCCGGTGAACGTACAGACTTAAGTAACTACCTTCCGTTCATCTGAACTTCACGAAAAGCTGAGGCGATTTTAGGCAGGACGCACCCGCAACAAGTACCAGCCAGCCGCGCTCACGCGCCTATGTGAACGCGAAGATCGTGTAATCCTCAAAGGCGCATCCGACTTGGGGATGATTACCTATGCGAGTAAGGGGTACGCCATTTCGCTTTCAACGGCAGGGAATAACCCGATAAGTAATCAGAGAATCAGTGAATCAGTCGTATCTGTCACACGCGAAGCGTACAGTTTCCGTGTGCCTTGCGACGTGTAGTACTGAGCGATTGCGACAACGGCTGCCGACGCTGCAGCAAAAGCAACCACTGTGGCCAAACTCGCGTTCTCATCATCACTAGGCACATCTAAACCAGTAACCGCACGCCACCCTATTTCGGCAACTTTACCCGCAGCAATAGCTGTTAACGCCATCGCTCCTGCAGACATGAGTTTCCATCCAAGATCCACAGGCTCTCCTTACTCGATGAAATAACCAAATACGACTGAACGCAAAATCGCTTTGACACAATCATGCCCTACTTACGTGCTGCGTGCAGGAATCCCGTATGCCATGACGAAAATCAACGAAGGCTACAAAACACCACATAGTTCAAAGGCGCGGAAAACGTTCCCTAATCATGATCCACGTGGCACTGAATGCAAACAACCGTGCGCTACGAAGCTCACATGCGATGAACCCATAAAATGAACATGAGACGTAGAATGACACTGACGATCAGTGGAACACAGCATTGTGAAAGGTCGGATGATGCGAAAAAATATGCGGCAACTCAGCTGCGCGACACTCATTCTTGCAGCATGTAGCTTAGCAGCATGTTCATCTGCCACCGGTGGGCTGACATTTCCCGCTGACTCTTTCGGATATTCCACCCCTACACAATCCGGTGAGCAAATGCCACAGGCTCGAAATGCCAGTGACGACTTAAATACACTCCTACGACACGGCACAGGTACCGTGACCGTTGCCTACATGTCAGGTCAGCCACTTCCGGAAGCCCTTGTGAAATTTTTTGAGGAAAACAGTGGTTTTACCCTAGTTCAACATCACGCTGATTCCACTGCGGACCTACCAGAACATGTGGATGTCATCGTGGGCGTAGACGATACCGATGCGCAGAAAATTTCCGCTGCCACGAATGTGAAAATATTTTCCGCACAAAGCGCAACAATCGCCGCCAACTCAACGAATACTCACGTGCCAGATGCGCTTGCCTACGGACGTGATGATGTGTGTGTTCATGCTGACACATCTTGGTATTCTGCAAATCGCATCGACATTCCCTCAGGAATTGACTCCTTAACAGATACTGCATACAGTGGTCGCCTTGTAATTCCTGACCCTCACAGCAGCGCCGAAGGACGCTCATTTGCTCAACTGATCGCGCAAATGAAAGGCACAGATGCCCTCACATGGATATCAGCACTCCGAGGGAATGGCGTAACGATTGCATCCGATATGCCGCACGTACTTTCCGCGTGGAGCGCAGCAGATGTGATTGCAGAATCCTCCTCCACAGCGAATAAACCGCAATCAACAGAAGAACACAGTGCTGCTGCCCCTACTACTTCATCCGAGGACGCAGATAGGAAGCCGTTAATCGTTGCTGCGCAGTCAGTTGCTGCTGTGAGCCGCGATAACACGGGCACACAAACAGCAGCCCAGGTAGTTTCAGGAACATGCGTGCAGCGGATCGTGCGTGCCTTAGGTGTTGTCACCGATCAGCGGGAAACATTATCCGAAGGAACAGAATCTTTCATGGCTTTTCTGACTTCCCCCGCGGGACAGCGGCTGATCGCTCAAACAGGATGGGTACGTCCCATTGAAGAAGGCCATGTGGAAGCAACACCAGCTCAATGGTTTTTCCCAATTCAAGAGGATGCCGCAGTGCTGAGTGAAGAATTACTGGCTGACCCGGTTGCAGCGGTCAAAAACTGGTAAGCACACAAGCATCCGTTACTCATCTGGTTTCTGTTAAGCAGGTGAGTAACGAGGACGGTGCTGAAGGTAAAGTACGCCCACCTATGGTACGCGCAAAGGGAAAGAAAACAAGGAAACGCCAAGCGCCCTTAAAACCCAGCCCTCAACCTTAGTTGCGCAGTAAATCCGGTGATACTCGACATTCCTCACCAATACGCATAGGAGCAATCACACCGGAATCACGCATCTCTAACAGTCGCGGAATAACACGGTCAGCAACCGTCCACGGATCAAGCGTATTTAAGTAAATACGTGTCCCACCTTCAAAACCGGCTACAGTGGATAGCCGCCACTTCAAAAGTATGCGCCAACGCAAAGGAACATCAACATCTGGAGGCCGATGGTACCACTCCTCATTGCAGGCAACCTCAGCCCCTGTCGCAGCGTGTACGGCATGTAACAGATCCGAAACAGCGCGTATGACCTTATCATCACACTCCCACGGATTACGTGGCGCGTGAAGCGGCCACACAGCTAAACCAGGGAAACGGTGACCGAAACCGACAATTGCGACCGCATGATCGTTTTGAGCAACCAGTAACTTACGTGTAGCAGCGACTTTCAAAATCTCATCGTAAATAAGTGGGTCGTGACGTAAACGATCAGCCTCTGCTTGGGTTTGCACAGCATGATCGTCAATCGCCACAAGCTGCTTATGCAGATGATCGAAAGAAGCCCCCGCAGGTTTCAACCAGTTTTGAAAAGCTGCAACATAGCGGACATTCGAGTTCAAATGGTACAGATCCTGCATGGCACGGATTGTGAAATCTGTGTACTGGTAATGTTCCTCCGGCGTGAGAGTCCCCGAAGAAGCCAATTGTGACGTGTCATCCGCACCGTCAATGTAATGCCGCCGACCAATAATTAAATCGTGGCCGCCAGAGAAAAACCCATTTGCTTGACGCAGCAAATCTGAATCCGTAAGTAGAGCCAAATCCTCATCAGACATGCCGGTTGCTTTCATGCGTGCTCCGACAACCTGCATCACATGATCGTATCCGCGTGACGACGCTAAATACTGTGCCATCCGACGATGCTGCTCCTCTGAAGGAACATGACCGTAGTTCATATGCCAGTAGTTATACGACACGATCTCAAAAAGATTCGGGATACGTCGAAATTCAGCGGTTGTTGTAGCTAATTCTTCCGCAGGCAGACCAGCGAGTTCTTGCCACGTTCCGTCAGCAAGGCGGATGCGCCGTGATTTTTCTGGTGGAGTCTCTAGGTAGCGTTCACTGCAAAAAGCGCAATGGTGCCCATCTGACGAATGATCGATAGGATCAGGCTTCGATGAGGCGGTGCTCAACGGACGATTTCCTCGTCCTGGAACAGTCCAAACCTCAGTGCCCGTTAAAAGGTTTCTTTGCTTCACCGTGCCATCAGGTAAACGCTGAATAGCAGAATCGGTTGAAGGATGCGGCGTTGCCATGTCTCTAGTTTATCCACCAAATCCGGAAGTTACCTGAGAAATATCATGAATATACGCACGGAACGCACGAAGCCAAAAGGTCAAGAAATGACAGGGCGTACCTCTTTTGCCTTGCAACAATAAAAACACAAACAGGTGAAAACAGTAACGTACCGATGCGATTAACCCTGAAAAAGACTGGTTATAAACGATTCATCGTGTCAGGATGTGAACCGGTCCGGCCAGCCTCGCCCTCATCTAATGCGCTGATACTTTCCATATCCTGTTCAGAAAGCTCGTAATCAAAAATCATGAAGTTTTCCTGTTGACGTTGAACACTCAACGACTTAGGGAAAACGACATCACCGCGCATCGTCGCCCACCGTAAAGCCACTTGAGAAGCCGAAGCACCATACTTTTCACCGATACTGGCAAGCAACGGGTCATGAGCAGCACGTCCTCGCGCTAAAGGTGACCATGCTTGCGTCACCATACCCGCATGACGTGCCATATCCCGAACAGCATTATTTGGCAAGTAAGGATGAGCCTCCACTTGACTGACCATCGGCTGAATCTCCGCATGATTAAAAAGAACCTTCAGATGATCTGGCTGAAAATTTGAAACCCCGATAGCTCGCGCCCGACCCTGGTCAAAAAATTCCTCTAAAACTCGCCACGGCATCATGAGGTCACCGTCATACAGTGAGGGAAGGGGCCAGTGAATAAGGAAAAGATCCACATAGTCCGTCCGCAGATCATCGAGGGTCTGCGCAAATGAATCACGAGCACGCTCTGGCTGATGATTCCCGTTATTTAATTTTGACGTGAGGAACACTTGATCTCGGCTCAGCCCTGACTGTTCCCATGCCTGCCCAACCTGAGCTTCATTCGCATACATTTGGGCCGTATCAATATGACGATAACCCAGCTCAATAGCTTGAGAAACCACATCGAATGTGACCTCCGGATCCACTTTATATGTCCCAAAGCCGAGCTGAGGCATCGCAGCACCTGTCGGTAAAAGCACGTGAGGGATAGGGCAGGCCAGCATGAAAAATCCTTTCGCAGGTGGCAACAATTCACCCGTATGCACCCTACCAGCTGAATCTGACAGGTCGCATATGACGGCCCGCGGGGAAGGTGACAGGCCGCCTCACACCGTATCCCTACAGACTTGCCCGATACAGCTGAGCATACGTGCCCTCAGCGTCAAGAAGCTCTTGATGGCGACCCATTTCTACCACGTCACCGTCACGCATCACCAAAATAATGTCAGCATCACGAATAGTGGACAGACGGTGAGCAATCACAAAAGCTGTTCGCCCTTGACGAAGCCTGTCCATTGCTTGTTGCACTAAAACCTCTGTACGTGTATCGACAGAAGAAGTAGCTTCATCCAAAATGAGTAAATCCGGCTGAGAAACAAATGCGCGTGCAATCGTCAAAAGCTGACGTTCCCCCGATGACAAGGCATCCGACTCATCTGTGACGTGAGTGTTATACCCATCAGGTAGGTGACGCACCACATGATCGACAGCGGTAGCCCGGGCAGCCTCCACCACATCATCATGCGAAGCATCTGCACGGCCAAAGGCAATATTTTCAGCCAACGTGCCATCAAAAAGCCACGTATCTTGCAAAACCATACCGACATGGCGACGTAAATCATCACGTGAAATATCACGGATATCCACGCCGTCAATGGTGATGCGACCAGAATCTACATCGTAAAAACGCATAAGTAAGTTCACGAGCGTGGTTTTACCTGCTCCGGTGGGGCCAATAATAGCCACCATATGTCCTGGCTCCACACTAAAAGACAGGTCTTTAATAACAGGCTCACCTGGTACGTAGCTGAAAGACACATGATCGAAAACAATGCTTCCGCGGACACGCTGAGGTAAATGTGCGCGAGGAGTATCTGCGCTCATCTCATCTGCGTCTAAAAACTCAAATATGCGCTCAGCACTGGCAATGCCTGACTGCACACTGCTGGCCATTGTCGCCAAAGTCCCCAGAGGATGCATGAACTGGCGTGAATACTGAATGAAAGCCTGCACTCCACCTAAACTCATAGAACCGGCTGTCACCATCAGTCCACCACCGACAGCGATCACCACATACACGCCCGTTGAAATAAGATTCATCAGCGGCATGACAAGGCTCGACACAAACTGAGCGCGCATAGAGGAACGACACAAACTCGCATTAGCCTGCGAAAATTCCTCAGCGAAACGTTCCTCTAAACCGTAAAGCACGGCTACCTCATGTCCGGTAAATGTTTCTTCAACAATTCCCGATAAATCACCGGTAGATTTCCATTGAGAACGGAAATACGGCTGCGCCCTTCGCATAATGAGCGACACAATGAACATCCCCACGGGCAACACAACAAGAGAAGCCACTGTGAGTTTCCATGACATAATGAACATCATGACGATAATGCCGATTACTAACAGGACAGACTGAATAAACTGCGACAAAGTTTGTGACATGACCTGCGTAATATTGTCAATATCATTAGAGACACGCGACATCACATCCCCGCGAGGAGTCCGATCTAAATAGGACAGTGACAGCACCTCAATTTTCTTTTGCACCTTGTCGCGTAAGCGCCATCCAGCATTGTGAATAGCGCGAGTAAGAATGACCTGCACCAACCAGCTACTTAAAGCAGACAGCGTGTACACAACGAGGACGAAAAATAAAACATAGGCAAGCCCTGTGAAATCAAAAGTGCTGACGAAATCCTCGTTCTTTTGTGTAGCGCCATCCGTAGCAGCAGCTATCCCTGAAAAAAGGATATCGGTTCCTTTACCGAGGAGACTGGGAGCAGCAACTGAAGATATCACCGACACCAACGTGAAGAACACGACTCCGTACAATCGCCATTTTTCTGGAGCAAGTTCGGAACCTAAACGACGTAAAGCAACAGAAGGATGAGCGGCCTGAGAGGGCAAAGCAGAACCGTGTGAATCTTTTTGAGGAGCCATCACTTATCCTCCTGCCCACTTTGAGAAGCAACGATTTCTTGATATGTCACACATGTGCGTAATAAATCCTCATGCCTTCCCTGGCCCACAATGCGCCCGGCATCAAGAACAACAATTGTGTCGGCATCTTTCACAGAAGCCACACGTTGAGCAACATGCACAATGGCTGCGTCGTGAGTATATTGCGGTAAAGACGCGCGTAACTGAGTATCCGTTGCCGCATCTAGCGCAGAGGATGAATCATCGAAAATATACAGGTCGCTCTGACGATACAGTGCCCGCGCAATAGAAAGTCTCTGCCTTTGACCGCCAGAAAAATTCTTACCACCCGGTTCAACAATCGCATCAATACCCTCGTCCATACGTGAAACAAATTCGTCAGCACAGGCACCGCGAAGCGCCCAGAGCACACGTTCACGTTGCGCATTATCAGGCTGGGTCACTCCCGAAACAGTGGAAGCGATAGTGCCACTAAATAAGTACGCCCGTTGAGGAACAACAGAGATATGTTGACGTAGGAGCGTCAGCTCAATATCTGTTGTTGCGACCCCATTGACCTTGACCTGCCCTCGGGTAGGATCAATCAGGCGAGGAAGCAGCTGAATCAATGTGGTTTTCCCCGAACCGGTAGCACCGATAATGGCAGTTGTTGTCCCCGGCGCAAACGTAAGTGTGATGTCACGCAACACAGGATTTTCAGCGCCAAGATACTGCACGGACACATGATCGAGGGCGAAAGTCCACGGTTTACGGCCTGCCGATGGGCCTGACAGGAGCGACGAAGACACGCTCGCGGCCTCGTCAGATAGGTTTTCTACAGGGGCAATATCACGTGGCTGAGATGCAGAAACTACTGAACTATTACGCTCTATTACCTCTCGAATACGACGAGCAGAAATACGCGCCCGTGGAATGGACATAATAATAAAAGCAGACATCATGACGGAACCGAGGAGCATACCCACATAGCTGAGGAATGCGAAAAGTGAACCGATCTGAGTGTGCCCCGAGGCGATGAGGTGACCGCCGAACCAGACAATTGCGACATTTGTCAGCGAAATAATGAATACTGCTGATGGAAAGAGCACAGCAAATAGCAGGCCAATGCGTATAGCAATCTCACGTAAATTGTTATTTGCTTCCAAATATCGTGAGGAAATAAAAGGCTCTCGCACAAAAGCACGAATTACACGGATACCGGATAATTCCTCGCGTATGACGGTGTTCATTGTGTCAATACGGTTTTGTTGACGCTCAAATTGAGGTGCGAGTTTCGTCATAATGAAACCCACGACTATTGACAAAATCGGCACCATAATCAGCAAAATGAGCCACAGATGGAGGTCTTGTCTGAATGCCTGAATGAGCGCACCAATACCCATCAAAGGAGCTTGAACCATGATGACAAAAGACATCATGACGACAGTTTGTATTTGTTGCACGTCATTTGTTGCGCGAGTAATGAGCGAAGGCGCCCCGAAAACATGAATATCTTGAGCGGCAAAAGTTTGAACGTGAGCGTATAACTTTTCACGCAACCACGCGCCTAAAGACATGGACAGTCGAGCCCCAAGGAATACGGCGATACCGGTAGCGATGCCTTGCGCTGCTGTTAAAAGAAACATGAAGGCACCGAGTTTCCAAATGGCAGTCGTATTGGCAACAGCAACACCTTCATCAATGATGCGCGCGTTTAGTCCAGGTAATTCTAAGGAAGCTAAAGTTGCGGCAATTTGGAGGAAGAAAACGAAAGACACTTCCACCCATCGAGTGCGTAAATACTGCCATACAAGAGGAAAAAGCACGTATATCACCCGCGTATATCACCGTTGTGACGAAACAATAATTCTATGCGTTTATTCTGTAAAGAAAAATCACAGAATCGCAGAGCCTGCTCAATGCTATTGCGAAGTTAGTGTCATTTCCTGATGAAAAGAGCGCATGAGTAGCAAGTCACAATGACCATTCTTTGTACTAAGTTTCCATTAAAGCCGAGGTATCAGTAAAGTCAGAGCATGACATTTGTATCCCGTCGTGCAGCTTTTGGTAACACCCTTGTTGAAATGGGTTTTTGGTACTTGTATTCATTCCTTGCCGCTAAGGAAGAAGCTCCTGAAATTTCTGAGGAATCCCCGGAATTTATTGCGCAGGTACAGCAAAACCTTGAAGACCTTACTCCGGCATTTAATGAGCAAAAAGTTCAGCCGCAACAACGTCAAGAGATCGCCGAAATAATTGCACGTATGCAATATCAGCATGCAGCACGTGAAATTCCTCCGGTAGCCCCCTCTGGCGCAAAAATTGATCGAGTGCGTTCCCGTGTCCTAGGAAATTGGCGTTTGCACAGCACAAAAGGCGCTATTTTATGGCCCCCAACAGCTCGTACAATCGCTGTGCGTTTAGGTGATGGTGCCTGGAATGACGCAATGCGTAAACTTGGTTTCACCGTGTCCTCACGTGGACGCGAACGCGGTGGCCTCCGATTCACGGATGCGGATTTCAAAGCCGCGCTTCAAGAATTTGCTCAAGCCCAAGGACCAGGTGTTTCCCTCACATTCATGAAATACAATGAATGGGCGCAAAAACAGCGTGAACTTGGGCATCTTGTTCCATCATCAGCTACCCTGCGTCAGCGTTTCGTTCGCTGGCCTCATGCCCTCGAAGCTGCAGGGCTATCCCACTAAAAGCAGGATTACCTCGCTTAAGAATTATGAATATGCGAGTCCCATCCGCGCAGACGGTCAAGTTCACGACGTTCCTTCTTTGAAGGGCGGCCACTACCGCGAGCGCGGGTAGGGACCGCGTACATTCCCATACGCGGACGTTCCACCGATAGATCCTCGTAGCAGAGTCGTGCCTGCGGAGCGCCGACACGTTTAACTAAGAGCTGCTTCACACGAAAAACTTTGTCAAAGCCTTCAACACGTAATCGAACTTCGTCGCCTACGCGGACAGGAGCAGCAGCTTTCACAGTGCTGCCATTGACTTTCACATGCCCCGCCCGCGCTGCCGCAGTTGCTTGTGAACGTGATTTTGCCTGCCGGATCGCCCACAACCACGTATCGACACGTACATGTGGTGTGCGCGCGAACGCCTGATCGGGTACGCCAACAGGGATAGGATCACCCTGTTGGGGCGATAGGTTTTCAGACGCATCTGCCGGTCGGGTTGACTGTGCCGCTGAATCCTTATCATGAAAAGCAGACATGCTCACGATGGTAACGAACCCTATCGATCACTGCGATATCTGCAGCACTGACAGAAATGATTCTGCGCTGTGTGCAGCGATAAATAATGGCACGTATCCTATGACATGCGCCGAATAATTGGCGGAATACAGCGATAGATTCACGATAATTACTGTGTGTTGCGACGTGCGCTGCGGGCGCGACGAAAGTTTTGACGCACCCGAGTCTTTCTTTCTTTCACGTCACGCAAGATTTGCCGCACGGATCTTTGCCGCCTGCGCCCGATAGCCCTGATCACCACGAAAGATGACCCGCATATCCATATCACGGCAATAAAGAGAACAGACTGCATGGAACCTGACCCACTGCCTAAGATCAGGCGCCTGAAAACATCACTTGCTTCCGGTAAAAGCAAGAAAGAACGGATCGCGCCAAAAAATCCTGTATGCGCATGAGAAGGCAATGCTCCGCCCAAAAGGACAATATGCATGACAGTGAAAAAAACGGATAAACCTAAAGCCCGACGCACACCGAGTGCGCATATGCTTGCGTAATGGAAGGCAAGGCACGCTAAGGTCACTACGGTCACAAGGATAAATAAAGTGGCAGGATGAGTGATGCTGACACCAGCCAAGGTGATACTACCCATGAGGATAGCTGTCCCTGTCAAAGCAATAGCGATGGGCGGCAAAGCAGTGCGCCATACAAGCTGGAAAGGTGTACGTGCCTGATGGATTCTTCGAGTGGTTGCAGCGCCGAAAACCATAATCCACACGGCCGCAGAAAGCCACAGGGCCACGGCAATCGCTGTGGCGGACCAATAGGCGCGCTCATGCGGATTTTCCTGGTGAGTATCTGCCCCGATATTGATAGGAGCCGCTAAAGCTGAGGCCAAATCATGCGCTTGAGCATCAGTGTAGTGGGGGATGCGTTCCGCAGCTGATTGCAAACCATCCGTTAAAGTCTGCGTACCTGAGGCCAAATCATGCAGCCCAACGCTCAGATCATGCCCACCGTCGTTCAAACGATCCAAACCATCAGCTAGTTTCAGCGCACCTGAAGCTAAAGCGGAGCCTCCGTGAACAAGCTGGTCACTACCATTAGAAAGGGCGTGTATGCCTTCTGATAGTTGACGTGCTCCTGCGCTTAGGCGATCAGCATTATCACCTAACAGATGAGCATGTATGTTCTCGCTGAGAGTGTCGATTCCTTCAGAGAGTTGCACGGTTGCGGAGGCCAATTGGTCGACTTTACCAATATTGTCCACAAGCGAAGGAAGGACTTTGCTGATGCGGATAATGTGGTCAATATCTTCGCTGAAAATACCTATTCGGTGAGAAACATCGTCACCTATAGTGGTGATGAGTTCTTGCACATGCGCGCATGAATCTATGTTTCCTTGTTGGCAGGCCTGATATGCGGAGGTCAGATCTGTGCGAATAGGCGCGATCAGGGCTTCAAATTCGCTTCGTTGGTTTTTGATTTTCTCAACGGTGGAACGTAATTGCGCGATATTTAAGCTATCGATGAGGGCTTTCAATTCACTGCTTCCCGCAGCAATCTGATGCGCGCCTTCTTGTAGGCTCACAGAGTGTCCGGGTTGTGGCTCAGTGAGCGCAGAATGTACACGTTCCACACCTTTGGTGTATTGCTCAATGCCTTGTGCTAATGCTTCAGCGCCTTGGACAAGGGAGAGCGCCTGCCCAGGCTGAGCCTCAACAATGCCAGAGTGGAGTGCGCGTATGCCACTGGATAACTCAGAAGCTCCATCTGCTAATGTGTGTCCGCCTTTTTGTGCTTGTGTGAGGCCTTCAGAAAGTTGTGTTGCGCCATGTGCCGCGCGTATCTGAGCGTCGGTGATTTTTTGTGCTCCAGATGCGCTTTGGTTAAGGCCCTGCGAAAGGGTCCCTAAGCCTTGCAGAGACTGGTCAATAAAAGACAGCGTGAGGGTTTGGCCAAAGCGTGTGGCACCGGCACGTGTGATTGCTGTGGCAATACGACCGGTTGCTTCGTTGGTGGCGTGTGAAGTGTGGATGGTGAGTGCGGGTCGTGTTGATGTTTTCCCTTGCGCGAGGTCTGCAAGTGTGCGTGAAAAATCTGATGGTATGGTGACGACAACAGCGTAGGTTCCATCTTCTAGGCCGCTAGCCGCTGTAGCGGCGGTGACAACGGACCAATCCCACCCTTTCACGTCTTGTGTATCAGAGGTGAGCGCGGCAATGATTTGTCGTCCTCCGGGCAGTTTTTGGCCTGTAGGTAAGGTGGCGATTTCATCCTCATTGACGATTGCGGCAGGTATTGCTGCTTTGTTGCTCTGAGTGTTGGTAGCGCCGAAAATAACGGTGAGTGCAAGAAGTGACGGAAAAAGCAGTGCAATGAAGATGAGTCGCCAGGGGTGTCTCATGGTGTGTCCTCTTGAATTGTGGAGGGCTGCGTGGCATGTGTGCTGTCAGTGTCAGTGTCAGTGTCAGTGTCAGTGTCAGTGTCAGTGTCAGTGTCAGTGTCCGGAGGAACTACAGGGGCCTCATCTGTTTTCGTTGGATTTTTATGAGGTAAAGCATCCGGCAATGCAGTATCTAGTATCAGGTGAGCTGGCACGGAATCCTCAAATGGCGGATAAAAATCGTCACAGAGTAACGTATCTGCGCTGACGTGTACATCCGGTGGAATGGTCAATAAGCACGGTCCTGTGACAAGAACTGTTATGCCTGCATCCAGCAGTTCTGTGATACGTTCCCACCGGTGACTACCAGGGTCATCGGTGATAACCAATACAGCCTGTGGAGGAAGCACGTCCTCACGTTGCGTGAGTATCGCTGTCATTCCTTGTACAGCAGACATATGTGACGGCAAAGCGAAATGACCAACAATGACTTTTCCGTAACGATGACGCAGCCGTCCGCTAAGTAAAGCCGTCAATATGTTCCGCGCAGCACGATTATCACTGCGTATAACCCCAAGCTCACCTGGCCTAAGGACAAAATTCAATGAACTAATAAGAGTGATATTTCGGTGCTGCATTGTCATATCACATATACGAATCATTGAAGGCCCATGACGCTGCACCCATTCTTCATGTTCAAGAGAACGGATCAGCCCCTCACCCTCAATATCAACGACCGGAAGCAAACGATCCAACCATTCAGGTAAAGCCCACGCGCGATGACCAAGCCACACCATGACAGCGGGAATCAGAGTCATACGAACCAGGAAAGCATCAGCTGCTATCCCTGCGCTTAAAGCTAACGCGATAGGTTTCACATGGACGCTTCCCTCCGGGACAAAAGCAGCAAAAATTGTTGTCATAATGACTGCCGCGGCAAGAACCACAGGCGCAGAAGAAACAAAACCACGCTGCACCGCACGGGTAGCATCCCTGTGATGAATCCATTCTTCACGCATACGTGACACCAAGAAAACGTGGTAATCCATTGCTAAACCGAAAAGAATACCCATAACAATAACTGGCATGAAAGAAATAACAGGTCCAGTTTTTGTGACATGTAATAGGTCAGATCCCCAACCGTATCCGTACACCATTCCAACGGTTCCAAATGCCACTCCCAGTGACAGCAAGTACCCGATAGTCGCACTCAACGGAACAGCGAAAGAACGGAAAACAATGAGCAAAAGAACCAATGAAAAACCGACAACGACACAACCAAAAGGTACGAGTGCGCCTTGCAGTTGCTCAGCGACATCGATTGCGACAGCGGTTTGACCTGTCACCATAATTGATGTGATACCGAGTTCTTTTTCCCATTGAGGCGCCAAATGTCGAATGGTGGAAACCAGTGTGTGCGTCGCAGGATCTGATTGCCCTGTTGTGGGGATTATCTGCAAGAAAGCAAGGGAAGCATCCTGATTTGGAGTGGCTGTCCCAATAGCGTGAACACCGGTGAGGGAACGTATTTTTTGAGCGAGGCGATCCACTAATTCAACAGGCTCAGATGAGTGAACAATATTTCCAATAACAATGATTGGCGAATTGTATCCTTCACCAAAAGCTTCACTAATTGCATCGTAGGTTTGACGTAGAGGCGTTCCCGGTGCTTCAGAGCCGTTATCTGTTAAACCTGTGCTCAGTGAAGCCGCTGGGATAGAAGCACAGCCCAGTAGCGCAATAATAAAGACACTCGTCAGCGCAGGAAAACGTGTGAACGCACGAACCCACCGATATGAGAAACTACGTGACGCAGCCGCTTGTGCCTCAGCAGGTACGAGAGAAACAGAAGGGGAAGCGGGACTTGTCGTAGCTGCAAGGTGTTCCGCCTTGAGGCGATGAAGCACGTGTTTTTTACGGCCACAGACACGTGTTCCGATAATGCCCAGCAGCGCTGGCACCACTGTCAAAGCGACAAGCACAGCGATTGCCACAACGAAAGCTGAAGCAAAACCCATAATGCTCAGGAAAGGTATGCGGGTTACTGACAGTCCACATAATGCGACGATAACGGTTCCGCCGGCAAAAACAACGGCGGACCCAGCGGTAGCAACGGCCCGCCCAGCGGCCTCATGAGGGGCAATACCAGTGTGGACGTATTCACGTGCCCGAGCGATGATAAATAAAGCGTAATCAATCCCAACGGCCAGGCCAATCATAATCGCTAAAACAGGGGTGGTGGAGTTAATATCAAGCCATGAGGCTGCGATAAAGATGGACGATATCCCAATGGCAACACCGATAGCGGCACTCAACAGTGGCGCCCCTGCGGTAACAAGTGAACGGAAAGTAAAAAGCAGGACAATGCCAGCCAAAATAACGCCGATGATTTCAACAATGGATAGGTGAACGGAAATAAAATGACCGATATTTCCACCCAGCGCGATTGTTAAATTACTGTGCGCTTGCATTATGCGGGTTGTGAGCTCTTGCAGTGCGTTGGCTGTGAGCCCAGCTTGAGGGGTGGGGCCTGTCATGTGTGAACCAACAGAGGCGTTGCCCATGACATGAATAAGTGCATGTGAGCCGTCGGCAGAAATGCTGCGTGTTAATTCAGCAAAAGGGTCAGTAACAGCAGCAACGCCATTTATGTGTTCTGCTTGTGTAATGAACTCATGAATAGCATCCGCGTGGGCGGTGATATCCCCGTCATGGGCGGTAAAAAGTACGGGCTCATCAGTTCCGGACACTTGAGGTAATCGTTCACGCAGGATCGAAATGCCTTGTAAAGATTCTGCGTCATTAATGTGGAAAGAACTACTAAGATTCAGTCCTAAAAATTTCAGGCTCCCTGCGCATGCAATGGACACAATCAGCCACAGGCATAGAACGAGCCATGCATGTGTTGCGCACCAGCGTCCAAGTTGATGAAGGTAAGTAGACAATATTCGTATTCTTTCCCGATAAGGATTGCAGCAGCGCAGCCCTTACTTCTAAAAATACTTCATTGTGCGAGGTGCGGCCCTTTGGAGAAGGGCACAGTATGGGCACGTTTTACCTGAAATTGTGCATATGCGTACTTTGCGAGTGTTTTTATGGTGTGTTTTATGGTGTCCGGCCCTTAGGATTCTTGTGAAGGCCACCATACTATTGAATCTATTCGGCATTGTGTGGCCGAACTACTGCTGGGTAACGTGGCAGACCACGGTGTTTTTTGCTGAGTAGGAACGTGAGAGACAAGCACTGTTTGCGTATTTTCTGTTTCTCTGCCTGATAAAAGGCTGACGCTCACCCATATATCAGCTCCGTAAGGGATGATATCGTCGAGGCCCGGTGGCATTGTGTACGCAAGAGTTCCTTCAACGGTGACAGTGTTACTTCCCACGTGTTGTACACATGAGGTGATAGTGCTTGCTGAGCGTGCAGATGCACTGGCGTGTACAGAGGCTTTCACCAGTGCAATTTCAGTGGGGCACTGCGTTTGCGCAACACGTAAAGTTGCATCATTCATTGATTGAAGTTCGCTGAGGAAAGTATCGGCTTGATGCGCGCTGTCGCGGCTTATGCGACTGCACCAGTTTTGAGCATTCACTGTGGCCTCATGTAATGCGAGTTGGGACAGTAAATCGCGGCGCTCATGGTCAGCTTGTTCGATCTGCGCAGAAATATGCGCGGTGTCACTTTCAATGCGCATGAGGTCACGTTGTGCATGTGACCATGCGATAAAAATGTGGGTTCCGTATGCAATACATGCACAGAGCGTTATCACCGTACATACGAGGAACAGGACGGTGACAGTGAAGCGCCCGCGAGTGTGGCCAGGTGTGGACGCTGCCATATGCGGTGGGCGCAGGTGCGCATCAGCACCGTGGCTGTGCCTGCCGTAGGTGAATGTCTGCGAGGTGAGCGTGAAAGATTCTTCAGGTGAATTGTCAGATGCGTTGCGCGTCCACGTGCTGAAAGGATCGTATGTCATGGGGTTTGTCCTAGCTGTTCACGCAAAGCTTCAATTTCCGAGGTGAGCTCATCTAACGCATGATGTGAGCGTTGGAGTTGTTCGGATTTTTGTTTGACTTCACGAAGAAGCTGTGATGTGTGCGCCGCAAGTATTCCAGTCCCACATGCCCAAACAAGAGTGGTGATTGCGCAGATTATCGCAATGATTGTGAGTGTGCGCATACGTGGTGAATATGCGTGCCGTGTGCGCATATGTGAAGAATCGGCCTGAAGCGCAGTGAAAGTATCCGTCTGTACAGGTATGTCCGTTTTGAAGGACTCATCTGTTCCCGTATGAACAGGATCGGTGGAGTAGGTGCTTTCTGCGCTGCCCCCATTGGAATGGGATGAGACTTCGGATATGAAAGCGTGTTTTTCTGCGTGGAAAGCCCGCGTGTCAGATGTCCATGTGGTGCCGTTCCACCAGCGCAGGTCATAATCACCTGAAGGGTCAGGATACCAACCCTCGCGTGGGAGATTCACGGGCCTATCCTTTCTGCTGTGCTACTCAACGTCGGGCACCTATCGTGCTACAGAACGAGGATACGCACTGTGAACTACTCGTGCCGATCGAACCGATGCACCCTCATGTGGAACTCCACTCAGTATTAGCTTCTGCTCACAAAAACTGGACCATACCGGTGAGGTGAGTACCCTTGAATACATGTCCACACTGCTGAGCGCCAACCATTTACTTACTCTCTTTCTTGTTGTCGGTGCCGGTGCTGTCCTTGGTGCAATACGTTTTGGTCCCATCCGCCTAGGAGCAGCCGGCGCATTATTTGTAGGGCTCGCCCTTTCTGCCGCCTACCCAGGACTAGGTGAAGGCATGACCGTAGTCCAGCAGATCGGCCTTGCTTTCTTTGTGTACACCGTGGGTGTAGCATCTGGCGCTCATTTCTTTGCAGACCTCATGAAACAACGCGCACTGCTTTTTGCTTGCGCACTGACCTGCATCCTTGGTGCTTTCGTCGCATGGGGGCTTGGTGAAATATTCGGACTCAACAAAGGAATCGTCACAGGTCTTTTCACAGGCGCGCTAACAGCAGCCCCCGCTTTAGATGCAGCCTCACGTGTCACCGGTGATCCGATAGCGGCAGTAGGCTACGCATTCGGCTACCCCATTGGGGTGATTGTTGGCATTATCGTCGTGTCAGTGGTGGTGGGACGAGTCTGGGACGAAAAAGGTGACACACCTTCCCTTGCGGGAAAAGCTTTGGAATCTCTAACGGTTCGCGTCAATCAAACGATGAATATGCGTGAAGTGAGCGCCTGGGCGCAGCAAAGAATCCGCATGTCATATTTACGTCGTGAAGGACGTACCCGCGTTATCGTTCCCGGTGAAGAATTGCGCAAAGACGACCATGTGCTCGTGGTCGGTGACACGGTGGCGTTACAAGAAGCCTGCGAACAAATCGGTGAACCAATTGTGGACTATCACCTCGTCAATGATCGCAGTGACGTAGCTTTTGAACGCATCGTTGTATCGAACCCTGAAATTGCCGGACGCACAGTTGCCTCATTAGCGATGCCGCAACGTTTTGGCGGGGCCATCACTCGTGTGCGCCGAGGCGACTTAGATTTACTGGCACGCGACGACCTTGCTCTGCAACTTGGTGACCATGCGGCGGTCGTTGTACCGATTGAGGAATTAGACGCGGTACAGACTTTCCTTGGCGACTCTGAACGTCGCGTCAGTGAGGTCGATGCTATGGCTTTTGGTATCGGCATGGTCCTTGGAATGCTACTGGGAGCAATTCCTTTCCCCATGCCAGGTGGAGCCACATTCCAATTAGGCTCAGCAGCTGGCCCTCTGATCGTCGGCATGATTCTAGGGGCCTTACGTCGTACAGGCCCGTTGGTGTGGACCTTACCTGTTTCAGCGAATTTCACGATTCGTCAGGTCGGACTGTTACTGTTCTTGGCTGCTCTTGGCCTGTCAGCGGGACCTGATTTAGTCAGTGTTCTTGTATCAACAGAAGGGTGGAAAGCAACCCTCTTATCAATGGGCGTTGTAACAATATGCTGCATTGTTTTAGTGTGCGTGGGACGTTTTATTGGCCTATCCCCAGCCCGCACAGCCGGAGGGGTCGCTGGTTTCCTAGGGCAACCAGCAGTTCTACAAGCTGCCGCCAGCAAGATCGCTGACGAGCGTGTAGAAGCCGCTTATGCCACGCTTTTTGCTTTCGCTATAGTCGTGAAAATATTCCTTGTCCCGCTTATCTGGACCCTGTAAACGTAAAGAAGCAGCATATGGCGACCCCAGATTTTATCCTCGCATTACGTGAAAAAATTGGTCACGATATGCTCTGGATTCCCGGATGCACAGCGATAGTTGCGCGCCCTTACTGTTCCCACCCCGTTCACCAAAGCCCCGCGGCCGGAATGAGAGGGAAAGCATGTCAGAACACGTCTGCTCCTTTTGAGGCAACGCATCCGCACTGCGCACGCATGAAGGTTGACGAAGATTTTTTCATGACTCCTCTTGCACCTGAACATGTAGAAATCCTGATTGTTGAACGTGCCGATAATGGATGGGCAACCCCCGTGACAGGTATCGTCGATCCAGGTGAAGAAGCTGCAGATGCTGCTGTACGTGAAGTCCTCGAAGAAACAGGGGTGAGTGCGCGTCCTCTGCGGCTGCTCAGTACTCAAGTAGTTGGACCGGTAACCTACGACAATGCAGATCAGGCACTGTACCTTGACCTTGCTTTCCTCCTACGCTGGGACGCAGGCGAACCTTGGCCCGCAGACGCAGAAAACACGAGCGCACAATTCATACGAGCAGATCGCCTTCCCGCGATGAATAACCGATTTACGAAAACAGTGCGACGAGCTTTATCAGGTGAGATTGCGGCAGAATTTACCTACTCACTCACCTGATAGTTTTACAGCCCTTACAACTCCGAAAGTTTTACGCGCCTGCCCAATATGCTTCAAGTGCAAGTGAAAGCGCATAAAGATCCGCCACATGGCTCATTTCCCGCGCAGAATGCATTGAAAGCAAAGGAACACCCACATCGACAGTGGTGATTCCTAACTGTGTGGCAGTAATTGAACCAATCGTTGAACCGCATGGCATAGCGTTATTTGACACGAAAACTTGGGAACTGATTCCAGCTTGAGCACAAGCACGATTCCATAGAGCTGTTCCCACGCCATCTGTCGCATACCGTTGCTGCGCATTGACTTTCAACATAGGACCACCACCTAATATGGGGTGATGAGCAGGGTCATGATGCTCAGGATAATTGGGGTGAACTGAATGGCCAGCATCAGCGCTGATACAGGTTGAGGCAGCGTACATGCGTGCAGCACCATCAAAATCACGCCCCACAGCCGATGCAGTACGTGAGAGGACATCACGCAAAATTGGTCCGGCAGCACCTGAACGTGTCGCAGAACCTATTTCCTCATGGTCAAAACACGCAAAAACTAGGATGTCACCAGAATCAGGTATACCACTTGCGCTTAAGCGTTCTAATGCGCGTAAGCCAGCATGAACTGACGACAGGTTATCTTGACGGCCAGCAGCAACGAAAACATTATCTGCGCCAAAAGTGGCGGCAGCCTGTGAGGGAACCAATCGCAGATCATATGCGGCAATCATATGGGCGCCTTCAAGTCCCGCATCACGCGCCACAATGTCCATGAGTTGCGCTGGTGAACCCACATTCCACACGGGGTGTATGTGTTTTTGCGGATTGAGTTTCAAACCGTCATTATTCACTGCACGGTCTAAATGGATAGCAAGCTGCGGGATACGCGCCAATGGCCCAGTGCGCATAATGAGGCAACGACCATCAGTGGTTATCACTCGTCCTGCGACACACAGCTCACGGTCAAGCCACGAGTTCCACAGCATACCGCCGTATATTTCCACATTAATGTGTTCCCAGCCATCAACTGTGCGTGAAGTCGGAGAAGGTTTCACGGTGAGGCACGGTGAATCTGTGTGCGCACCAACAATACGGAAATGCGTATCATCACTGACACGGTGAGGGACAAACCAAGCAACGACAGCACCATCACGAATGATGAGGTGCCCACCTGGGGAAGCATCCCACGGATCGGTTTCATTATGCTGACTAAAACCTGCGTCAATCAGTCGTTGTGCGCTGAGCTGCGCGGCATGAAATGAAGTAGGTGAATCATTAAGGAACGAAATATAGTCACGAGTATGTACGTCTTGGTCAGTGACAGAAAGAAAATGAGCGGCAGACGCTCGCGCATGAGGAGCTGATGATTCAGTAGGTGACATGTACCCATCGTAGAACGGTGTAGAGCATGAAGGAAACAGGCCGACAGGAAATCCTCGCTTTCCCAATGGGCCGCAGCATGTAGTCAGCTCCTACTGAGGCAAACTCACCTTGCCTGATGAATCAACAGAAATTAAACCATCACGCAGTAAATCCTTCATGACACGCGCTGCTTGATCGGCTGGAGCACCCGGTAAAGATGCGGCCTCTAAAGCCTGCGCATAGGAAATAAAGGGCGCTTTCCCTTGCCGATGAAGCTGACGAAGCAGCCCGATAACGCGGCCACGTGCTTGCCTGTCTGTTCCCACCCAGGCTTGAGTTCGCACAGGAGTATCGGATGCAGGAAAACCATTCTCAGCCCACGCGCACAGGCTGCGCACTGGACATGTCTCACATGCGGGTGAACGTTGAGTACATGCCAAAGCACCAAATTCCATCAATGTGAGGTTCCAGCGGGCACAATCTTTCCCAGTGCGCGGCAGTAAAGCATGAGCAAAAGTTACTTCTTTACGTGTGGGAGCACCCGAAGGAGCGTATGCTCGCCCACCGAAAATACGAGTAAGGACTCGTCGAATATTCGTATCAAGAACGGGCAGACGCTGATAGAACTGGAATGAAGCCAGTGCGCTCGCCGTGTAAGGTCCGATGCCTGGCAAAGCCAGTAAATCATCGTAGTGGGCGGGAACTTCCCCACCTGGTCGACTAGCTATCGCTTGAGCGCAATCCTGTAAGCGTAAAGCGCGGGACGGGTAGCCTAAACAATCCCATTCCACAAGGACGGAAGCTCGTGGAGCTTCAGCAAGGTCAGCAGGAGTAGGCCATAGCTCCATCCATCTGAGCCAGATTGGTTGAACACGGGGGATAGGTGTTTGTTGGCTCATCACCTCAAAAACTAGGGTGCCCCAAGGGGTAACATCGTCACGTCGCATAGGTAAGTTGCGGCCTGCCTCATCAAACCACGCATACAATGCGGTGCGGAGCTGACGTAAGGTAGGCGGATGTGGGTGAGGAAAGGCAAGGGCTGATGATGTGCGAGTCATAGGGCCTTTCCTTTGGAGCGGATGGTATGCGCTGTCATGATTGTGTCGAGGATATGAATGTGAGGCAAGTGGAAGCACTTGGTGTGGTGTGATAAAAAATTACTCACATGCAGAAAAACTGCCGATAGTGGACAAAATTATGTACGTGGCTTTGTGTCACGGGTCTAATACCACTTCAAAGAAAGGAAAAGCAGATGAGTATGCCACCTCAAACTTTTTACGGCCAACAGCCATATGTGCAACCTAAGTCGATGATCGCCGCCGCGTTGTTGGCGTTCTTTCTTGGAACTTTTGGTATCCATAATTTCTACCTTGGGTACACAGGTAAAGGCATCGCCCAACTTTTAATTACTGTCCTGACACTCGGATTAGGAGCCGTCATTACAGGAATTTGGGCTTTCGTTGAATTTATCCTTATTCTCTTGCGCTCAGGCTCCTATGCGCATGACGCTCGTGGAATTCCTTTAGCTAACTGAGCGTATAAGAGCTCCCTGTTTGCAAGAGCAGAGCGAAAACCTGTGTGTTAAACCGTCGGCAGAGGTAAAGACTCATGTCGGCGGTTTATCTGCATGGACACAGTGCCAAAAGAAAACACACAGAGTTTTGCGAGAGCGTGAATTTTAGGCGCACACGTTGTCTTTATGAGAGAATCAGCCCATGCTGCTTAGTGATCGTGACATACATGCGAGCCTTGATGCTGGGCGAATCATATTGGATCCGCTCGACCGGTCCTTAGTGCAACCAGCCAGCATTGACGTGCGTTTGGACCGTTTCTTTTGCCTCTTTGATAACCATAAATACTCGGTCATTGACCCCGCAGCTGAACAACCCGACCTTACACACCGCGTGGAAGTAGGGCCAGAAGAACCTTTCGTACTTCACCCCGGTGAATTTGTCCTCGGCGCAACATACGAACGTGTCACACTTGCCGATAACATAGCTGCACGATTGGAAGGAAAATCTTCCTTAGGTCGCCTTGGCTTACTGACACACTCAACAGCCGGTTTTATTGACCCAGGTTTTTCTGGACACGTTACCCTTGAACTGTCGAATACCGCGACCATGCCTATTTTGCTGTATCCGGGCATGAAAATAGGGCAACTGTGTTTCTTTGATCTTTCCTCGCCAGCACAGCATCCTTACGGTTCAACCGAAGCAGGATCACACTATCAAGGCCAACGAGGACCTACCCCGTCGCGCTCACATGAACGATTCATGCGGACACATATTGACCGATGACTGAGGATGAAAAGCCCCAATCTTTAGGCCCTGTACCTCGCAGGCGATCCGTATTTGAAGGATTAGCTCAGCTTCCCGTTACTTCACTCGCGCCAACAGAAAATACGCACACGCATCTGACAGACACCAGTGTTGCTTTCCTTGGGAAAGCTAGCGAAAACAACCATGCTTTCCGTGTAGATGAAACAGGGACCTTCACCCAGTCACACATTATTCCTATTCCCCAGTACGCCACACGCACCCGACCTATACGCGATATCGACCATTACACGGCAACAGGTCATCATTTTTTAGCGGTGAATGACGACATTGACGATAACGAAATTGAAGCCCTTATCGTGTCACTGTGGGAAGGTGCAGGATGGGCCTCCCCTGGAATACTGCATATCACCGCAGGGGTGCGTATGGAAGGGCCGTGGAATTTACCGGAAGATCTGCGTGAAAAATTCTGTATTCCTGATGAGCAGACAAAAATATGGTTATTAGTTTGTCCTCCTACGCGAGGACCGGCTCTAAAAAATATTGACAATACGCCTGATATGTGGGCTCAGGCATTCCCGAACGGGCTTCCTCAAGGTGTGGAAGCAAAGGTTTTACGTACACTGATGAATGTAGCCAGACGACTTGCAGGAACTGTGCGTATCGCTGGTTCTGGGGCGCTTTTTACTCCTGACCCTGATAGTGCTGTCACACTAGCCTTGTATGCGCCACGATGGTTGAACCCGCAAGAAAGTATTGAGGCATTGCGCTCTCAATTTCCGCAGGCGCATGATGCGCGCACAGTGAATATTGCTCAGCGGGCGTCGTCACTTTCTTCAGAAAGTCAACGCCTGAAAAATATGATGACCACGGCGTACCCGTTGAAACCTGAAATACGAGCAAAAATAGAAGCAGATATCCGTCAAGCTGCAGCCGGACCCCCCACATTGGATGCGTATGCGGTGATGATTCCTGTTGGCAATATGTCGCATGCAATGATTGAAGTACGTCCCACTCATACGGTTCCTCAGGCGTTGCGTTGGGAAAGGTGGGCAGATGGGCCTGTCGTCGAATACCGTATCCGCTGGATTCCCGATGAAAAAACACGCAGCATGTACGCTACTGCTGCAGGGGAGCAAACTTTAAGCAGAACAGCGCGTTTTGAGCGGAAACGTTCAGCGGCAGATATTGAAAAGGCAGCAGCACTGCTGAACCTCATGGTCGGTGGAACGATCCTCGATGAGGATGGTTTTATTGTGGCAATTGAAAATGCTCCTGATGATGACACGGCAGGTGGACCTACCCAATAAATAAGCTGGTAACTGCTCTGCCACCTATTGCGTAAAACCGCGTCGAACCGCGTCACGCAGCATAATCGCAACATCACGCACCTCTGGTGTTTTCCCACGTTCTTGCCCTCCAACACGGATGTGCTCCATTGCAGAGCCATCCATATCGGCACGAATAGCAGGCGGAATAATGTCGGCAACAGAAGCCCCTGTCGCAGATCCCAACATTTGTGAACAGAACGGACAAGCCGTTGCCACAATGTCTGCGCCTGTTTCCTGCGCCTCAACAATACGTGCGTCAGCGATACGCGTTCCACGACTTTCCTCAAACCACGCATGAGCGCCACCAGCTCCACAACACATGGCACGGTCACGATTACGTGGCATTTCAACCATATCAACGCCAGGCAAAGAAGAAACCAGCTCACGAGGAGCCTCATATACCTGATTATGACGACCCAAGAAACACGGATCATGATAAGTGACCCGCACAGGCTCAGAAGAAGCATCTTCATCTGACGTAGGAGCCACAGGCACTAAAAGCCCTTCACGAACCAAACGATTCAATAACTGCGTATGGTGTACAACCTCAAAACGTCCACCAAGCTGCGGAAATTCACCAGCAATCGTGTTAAAACAATGCGCGCAGGACACGACAATTTTTGTCACACGAGCATCGTGAAGAGTTTCAATAGCAGCCGCAGCAAGCATCTGGAACAATGGCTCATTTCCTGCTCGTCGCGCAGGATCGCCTGTACAGGATTCTGCCTGTCCTAATACGGCAAAAGATACGCCTGCGACATGTAAAAGCTCCGCAATTGCTGCGGAAGTTGCGCGCCCTCGATCATCAAAAGCACCGGCACAGCCCACCCAGAAAACCCAATCCACATCTTCAGCGCTCTCCACATCAATACCGATGACAGGAACCTCAAAATCAAGATTTTTTGCCCATTCCATACGTTTACGGGCAGGCTGATTGTAAGGATTCGCTTTTGATTCCATCCCACGGAAAGCACGTCCCAGTTCCTTAGGGAAAGCAGCTTCCATGAGGACCTGATGGCGACGCAGGTCGATAATGTGGTCAATATGCTCAATATCGACAGGGCATTGCTCCACGCAAGCCCCACACATTGTGCAATCCCACAGGGCTTCCTCAGAAATGACATTGGGAACTAAAGGAGCCTGTACATCTGCTACTCCAAGCGGTCCAGTAGCGCCTGAAGCTGCCAACACATCTAAAAGATCTAAAGAATGAGGAGTAGGTTCCAGCCCCTTTTCTAAAAGCCTGACGGAGTGCTCAACGGAGTGCTCATAGGACTGATCGCCATTACGTAAAGCCTGAATGTCAGTATCCGCCTCAGGGATTTCCTGCTCAGATAATTCCATACGCGACACCGAATGAATATGATCGCGCATAGATAAGACAAAAAGTTTAGGCGATAAAGGTTTCGCAGTATTCCAAGCGGGGCATAACTCTTGGCAGCGTCCGCACTCAGTACAGGTGTAAAAATCTAAACGATCTTTCCATGACAGGTCCTCAACCGTGCCCGTACCTAAAACAGCATCATCAGGCAGGTCATCACAATCATCAGGACTGGTGACAGGTGAGCCATTGATAAGCATAGGGGCGGCAGGCCCTAAAGATTGTGACCCATCCGGATTACGACGAGCGTAAATATTCGCTATAGCAAGGAAACGGTGCCATGCCACACCCATAGAAGT
The DNA here is from genome assembly GCF_021083625.1 of Schaalia sp. lx-100. Classification (NCBI taxonomy): domain Bacteria; kingdom Bacillati; phylum Actinomycetota; class Actinomycetes; order Actinomycetales; family Actinomycetaceae; genus Schaalia; species Schaalia sp. lx-100. Next base: position 76,123 of record NZ_JAJNRP010000004.1, read on the forward strand.
CTGCACACCAACAACCATCATCCACAGCATTGAGGTCAAGATTTTGAGCAAAGCGACTAGGACGATGCAATTTGCTAAAACGGTGACGGACAGGCCAAAACCACTGGGTCCCAGAATCATCCCTGCCCACGAAGTGAGTGGATAATGCCACCAAACAGCAGCGGAAATACCAGTATCCACTGTTACCAGTAGCGCGTATTCCATTATGCGTAAAAGCACAATACACGCGCAGACGATCAGGATAACCCATTCCACAAAAAGTGCTTGCCAGCGCGTTGAGCCAAGAAAACGTGAAGCCAAATACGCACTGTGCCCTCTGCGGCGAAGAAGGAGGTCAGACGAGTCCTCATGTGATGGCTGTGGCCCTGACATAGCGGCTTCTGCAATTGAGCCTGAGCCTTCTTGCCGCCGCCTCCGCATGAGCACAATAATTCCAATGAGGCCAGCCCACGCAAAAAATTCCACAACCCATTCCCAAGGCGCAAAATGGCCAATAAAAGGCAAAGCCCACAGTTGGTCACGTAGGTGAACATAGGCGGAAATTAACGTGAGGAAAAGCAAAGGAAACGAGAACATCACAAGCCAGTGAGCAACTTTCACCCACGGTCGGCCGCGGAATTCACGGTGACTGAGGATAGTCCACATTAAAGTGCCGAGGCGCTGAAAAACCGGTGTTGTGCGTTCAGGTTCTGGGCCACCGCTGGAAAACTGCCGCCACAGATGCATAAGCCCACGACTGAACGCCATGAGTGCGAAAAGGGAGGCAAATAGTGCAAATACCCAGCTCACGACGGACAAAATCGGTGTCGCCATGCGGAGGCTCCTTGATGAGTTAAGCGGTGGGACAAGTGAAAAGGAATCCAGGTTTTCACCTAAAGCCCTTTATTGTTGCACGATCAGCTTACTTCGCACAGGGTTAAGGTGCGTACATGGGGATATGAAAAGCCATGATGCGACGTGCAAAATGAAAACGAATGCTAACCATATGACGTACTAGGTTCCGCATAAGGCACAGTGCCGCGTTCCTTTGAGTGAAGAAAAAATTTCTCTCAAGAAAATATGCAGACAATACTGTGACGAGGGATTGCTCACTTCATTGTCATTATGCGGAAAATACTAAGATTCGCGCGGCACGCCTTCAGGCTTTCCATTATTCTAAAAAATCCTGTAGATCCCCTATAAACAGACGTGGAGCTTGAATGTTTGCCGTGATCGTCGCGCATATGTGTGCCGCGATTTGCGCTTTTCCGTGTATTCGTTTGTGGGGTCGCAAAGGCCTTGCCTTCCTTGCACTGGTTCCGGGGCTGTCAGTTGCTTTATCCGTGTGGTACGCGCCGACGATACTGAGCGGGACAGTGGTACGACAGAGTATCCCTTGGGTTCCTGCCTTGGGGTTAAGTTTTGACTTACGTATGGATGTCTTAGCGTGGGTAATGACATTCATTATCGGAGGCGTTGGCGCACTTGTTTTACTGTACGCATCCGCATATTTCACAGATAAATCTGTTGGTTTACGACGTTTTGGCGCAGTATTTGTCGCTTTTGCTGGCGTGATGTATGGACTTGTTTTAGCAGATCACACCATCGTGTTGTACACACTGTGGGAAGCAACTTCCCTTTTATCTTTCCTGCTGATCGGCCACTACTATGATCGTCGTTTGGCACGAATGGCTGCTCGTCAGGCTTTACTTGTGACCTCATCAGGCGCTTTAGCGATGTTTGCTGGCCTTGTTATTTTAGGGTCTGTTGATGGTGGTTCTTATATCATCAGTGAACTTGTCGCCAACGCAGCGCAAGGAACACTAGATACCTCCTCGCCCGTAGTTATTGTGGCGGTATTCCTTGTACTTGCTGGAGCTTTATCAAAATCAGCTCAGATCCCATTCCATTTCTGGTTGCCTGGCGCTATGACTGCGCCGACACCGGTTTCTGCGTATCTTCACGCAGCCGCAATGGTGAAAGCCGGTGTGTACCTGGTGGCCAGGCTCACCCCAGGTTTCGTTCATATCCCAGGTTTTTCATTGACACTGGTGATACTTGGCGTGCTCACGATGTGTGTAGGTGCTTTACGTGCCCTCCGTCAGTACGATCTGAAACTGCTCCTTGCCTACGGAACCGTGTCACAGCTTGGCCTCATGATGGCGACGATTGCTCAAGGAAGTGCCGGCGCAATGGCGGCAGGGCTGACAATGCTGGTATCACATGCTTTTTTTAAGTCCTCACTATTTCTTACCGTGGGAGCTGTGGAACAAGCCACCGGTCGGCGCGACTGGCGGCGGCTGAGCGGACTTGGCCGACGTAAACCCTTCCTCGCAGCAGCATCCGCACTGGCCCTTGCTTCAATGTCTGGTGTTCCGATTACGACCGGATACCTCGGAAAAGAAGCAATAATTTCAACGCTATGGCATGGCTCCCACTCGACGTGGCTTGGGCAATCCTCCTCGCATACAGCGGATGCTCTTTTACTTGTATGTATCGCACTCGGATCAATTCTGACCGGCGCTTATGCATGGCGCGCATGGTGGGGGGCTTTTGGGACGCGACAAGCCGTGACCCCTGAGGCTTTAGAAAAAGAACAGAGGGCACCTGCTGTGACACCTACGCAATCCAACGGGCCAGTACCTGCACAAACCACTGCACCCACCCCCGCGTCACATGTGCAAGAAAATGCTTCTGATACATCACAGACACACACTGACATACACGCCCACAAATGCACGCAGACCCCGTGGATGATGACCCTAGTTATCGTTTTCCTTTCTCTGGGTGCTTTGCTGGGATTCTTTCCGCACACGCTGGAAAATATTTTTTCGAGCTACGCCGCCGGATACCTACCAGGACACGCGCACCTCGCATGGTGGTCAGGATGGGTCCCAGCCCTTGTCACAGCAGCTATTTTGAGCATAAGTATCCTCATGGCCTACGCAGCAACTCATGTGGAAAACCTTCAATCACGCTGGGCCTTCCCAATAGCTATCGTTGACATGTATGCGTGGAGCATCCACGAACTCGAAATCATTGCAGCCCGTATTACGCGACTGCTACAGCGAGGCTCATTACCGTGGGAATTATCCACCATCGTCACCACCTTGATTGTGTGCGTCGGATCAGCAATGATTGCTCATCCTCCGCGACGACTCCTTGTGAACTGGGCTGATTCATCTGCTCAAATCATCCTTGTGCTGTGTATTTCTGCGGCTGCAATCCTCACGGTCCGTTCACGTGGCCGTATGCGTGCCGCACTCCTTCTGGGAGCAGTAGGGCTAGGAATTGCTGTCCTGTGGGCCAGTCAAGGGGCACCGGATTTAGCTGTCACACAAATTGTGGTGGAAGCTGTCGGAATCGTTGTTTTTATCCTTGTGCTTCGCAGGCTCCCAACGTATTTTTCCGATCGACCGCACAGCACACGATGGTGGCGCCTCCTTTTGGCTTTCCTTTCAGGTGCAGGAGTGGTTTTTGCCGGTCTTTATGCGTCGTCGGCACGGATACATGAAACAGTATCCACCCTCATGCCAACAGAAGCCCTTGACTTTGGTTATGGGAAAAATATTGTCAATGTGATCTTGGTGGATATACGCGCATGGGATACGGTGGGGGAGCTTTCTGTGCTCCTCGTTATCGCCACAGGCGTTGCTTCACTGATTCACGTGCGTTCACGAGGCCGTACGCCTCAAAGCATTACGGATCTGAGCCTGCCGTACAATAATCGTTTCTTACCGGCCGTTACTTTGACTACTGCCCGTGAACGGTCCACAGTTATGGAAGTTGTCACGCATATTCTTTTCCCGACCCTCCTTGTTTTGTCCATATGGTTACTTCTCATTGGACACAACAATCCAGGTGGCGGTTTCGTTGGAGGTGTAGTTGCCGGTATCGCTTTCCTCCTGCGCTATCTGGCCGCAGGGCGCTACGAGTTAGCTGCCGCTATGCCTATTAGCCCTGGTCGAATACTCGGAATGGGCCTTTTCCTGGCAGGATTAGGTGCCCTACTGCCACTTATAACAGGAAACTCTGTCCTCCAATCCACGGCAATTGACTGGGATCTTGGTGTCCTTGGGAGTATCCATTTCACCACAGCAATGCTTCTTGATATTGGCGTGTATGTCCTTGTTCTTGGTGTGGTTCTTGACCTCGTTTCAACACTAGGCAGCGAAATTGACCGTCACGCTGAAATGGAGGCCACACAATGAACGTGCCTTCAGTTGCGCTTCTCGTGCTAGCCGGAGTGCTCGTTGGAAGCGGTGTGTACCTGATACTTGAACGCTCACTTTCTCGTATTTTTATTGGGCTTGGCCTGATGACTCATGGTATCAACGTGCTTTTGTTGGCTTCTGGAGGGGCAGCAGGCCGGCCACCCCTCATCGGACAAGAGGACGTAGCATCAATGTCAGATCCGCTTCCTCAAGCCATGATGCTGACATCGATTGTTCTGTCATTAGGGACAACCGCTTTCGGTCTTGCTTTGGCATACCGTTCATGGCGACTCACGGGACATGACGAAGTCGTTGATGACGTGGAAGATCGCTTGGTCGCACGCCGACTCGAAATAGAACGCGGACGTATCAGTGAGGAAGCAGCCACAGGAAATGAAGACGCGGATGTGAACTACGATGAAGAAAAAGAAAGGGACGGCTCATGACATTGACGTGGCTTCTTCCTGTCCCTGTTCTTTTACCTTTACTTTTTGCTGGACTCACCCTCGTTTTTTACCGTAAACCACGAGTGCAACGCACCCTCGCAGTCGGTGCTTTAAGTATCACCACAGGCGTGTCAGCGATTCTGGCTGTCGCCGCCCATATTGGTCCACAAGTATTAGACGTCGGCTCGTGGGCAGCTCCTATTGGAATTACTCTGATAGTTGATCGGCTTTCAGGAACTATGCTGCTGGTCAGCCAAATCGTGACAATAGCAGTTCTTATCTATTCCACATCACAATCTATTGTTGACGATGACCCTCAATCGCCTGTCGCAATCTATTTCCCCACTTTTTTGATTTTGTCTGCCGGTGTTGCGAATGCTTTTATCACAGGAGATCTTTTCAACCTTTTTGTCGGCTTTGAAATCCTCCTGGCATCTTCATTTGTTCTCATCACACTTGGGGCAACTCGTGGCAGAGTACGCGCGGGAACCGTCTATGTTGTAGTGTCCCTGCTATCGTCAGCACTATTCCTTGGAGGAATAGCCCTCACCTACGCTGCGACAGGAACAGTAAATATCGCGCAATTAGCCTACCGACTGTCACAAATTGACCCGAACGTGGCCTTAATAATCCACCTTGTTCTTTTTGTGGCTTTCGGTATTAAAGCCGCAATTTTCCCGCTCCACGCATGGCTTCCAGACTCATATCCGACAGCACCAGGTCCAGTCACTGCAATCTTCGCCGGTTTAATGACGAAAATTGGTGTGTACGCCCTCATTCGTTTAGAAATCCTCCTATTTCCTGACGATAGCCTTTCGCCACTACTGACGTTTATCGGTATCGCCACGATGATTGTCGGCATTTTCGGCGCAGTCGCACAAGATGATGTGAAACGTTTACTGTCATTTGTGCTGGTATCGCATATCGGGTACATGCTGTGGGGCCTTGCGGTTGCTTCACCGATAGGTATTGCCGCAACGATTTACTATGCGGCACATCATATTTTGGTGCAAACGACTCTATTCCTCATCGCAGCACTCATTGAAAGACGATACGGCACGACTTCTTTGTCGCGTATGCATTCGCTGGCCCGCAGAGCACCACTACTTGCGGTGATGTTCTTTATTTCGGGTATCAATTTAGTAGGTATCCCACCTTTCACAGGTTTTATTGGGAAACTCGGGCTGGCACGTGCTTCAGCGGAACTTGGAACAACATCAGCATGGCTACTTTTAGCTGGCGGTTTAGTGACCTCCTTCCTGACCCTGTATGTCTTTATTAAATGGTGGGCGCTTGCATTCTGGCAGGCAGCGGACGAACAACGTATGTTCATGGGGCCACCGCTCCTTCGGGCAGGTGCGCGAAAATCTTTCCATAATCGTGTCGAACGCCAATTTGAACGTGCCCGTCAGATTCTTGTTCCCGCATTCCAAAAAGCAGAAACAGCAGCAGACCAATCTAGGACCCATAAAGAAACAGGGAAAAAGAAAGCAACGCGCACCATGTACGTGGTTGTTTTCGCTCTGGTGTGCATACAAATCTTCATGGCAGGCTTTTCAGGGCCACTGTGGGAATACATGGCATCAGCGGCGCGTGACCAACTCGGCGGCCGCGCATACACGCAGGCAGTTCTTGACATCGACGGGCGAGGTCAGGGTGCATCTGTCGATGAATCTTCACCTCGTGTACCAGTTCTGATAACACCGAATCCGAAAGCGCCTCCTTTGCATGAAGATTCCACGCAGTCTGGCGTAGAGCACACACAGAAAAAAACACCTCACACACTCCAATCCGGTGATAGTGGGTCACAGTCCGAAATGACATACCCTCAATCAGATATGGGTAATGGTGTTTCTGACAGTGAGCACTCACCCGTTCAATCAGGTGAGGAAAAGCCATGAAAAAGTACTATCAACGCGCCTCACTGCCAATGACATTATGGCTGCTTTTTGTGTGGCTTTTAGTATTCCGGACATTGACTCCCGTCATTGTTGTGTCAGGCATCGTCGTGGCGCTCGCTGTGCAGGTGCTATTGCCCTTACCTCATTCAGGTATTCGCTGGCGTTTTCGTCCCCTTGCATGTGTTTCACTTGGGTGGCATTTTCTGGTGGACTTGGTGGCGGCCAGCTGGCAAGTCTCGTTGATTGTTCTGAGTGGGAGGCGTGTAGAAAACGGAGTCGTACATGTTCCCATGCGATCAGGTGATCCTGTTCATTTAACCCTTGTAGGTGCCCTTACTTCATTAATCCCGGGTTCATTGGTTGTGAAAGTTGATAGTGGAGAACCGGCTTTAGATCTGCACATCCTTGATATCGCAGGGCAGGGTGGTGCTGAACATATTCGGTGCGAAGTACGCGCCCTTGAGCACCGATTGATGAAAGCTGTAGGTTCTGGGCGCGGCTCAGGAAAATCCTCACTGGGGGAAGGGGCAGTATGAGTGGGATTGATGTTATACACACCCTGTCTTTGCTCTGTGTGGGTCTTGCTTTCCTTTTAACGCTGACGCGAATGAAATCAGGGCCAACGCTTCTTGACAGGATTGTTGCCACCGACATGCTTACGGCTACGGCTCTGGCTTTTTCGGCAATACTTGCCCTGTCGTGGTCACGTAACGATATTTCTTTGCTGCTCCTCCTTTTAGCGGTGACAGGTTTTATTAGTGCGGTCATTGCGGCACGATTTGTTACACGTGAAGTAGTGGGGGAGCGTCGTATTTTGACCAGAGAAGAAGCGCGAGAACAAATGCGGCAACGCGACGAAGAAGCGCTGGCAGACGAGTTAGAAGAATACGACGATATTGATGATGATTTTGAAGCCGATGCTGAGGCTGATAATGAGGACACGATGAGTGCTGGCAGGCAAGATTTTCACGCGGCAGAGCGGGAGCCTCACGTATGAGCCTATGGATACTTTTCACTGCTGACGAGGTGGCTACGGCTTTTTCAATGAGTGGACTATTTTTCCCGCATGACGGCCAGAGTGTCTTAGGCGTAGCGGTCACTGCGGCTCCACCTGTGCTTCACGTGCAGGTGCTATCCGCACTAAATCACATCCCGTGGTCTTTGATAAGTCAATGGGCGGGCGCAATCTTTGTTTTATGCGGTGCCCTGCTCACTTTGATTGCAGCTATTGGTGTGGCGATCAGGAAAGATTCATATGAGCGTATGCATGTGGCTGCTAAACCCCAGTTTTTAGGCTTGTTGTTCCTGTGTACGGGAATAGTGGTGGAAACGTGGTCACTGTACTGGTTAGTGATGTGTACGGTGGTGATTTTTATGCAGGCGATTACTGTTCCTGTGGGGTCCCATTTGGTGGCACGTGCTTTTGATCGGACACATCGTTTACACGAAGCCGCTGATGGGAATGAAACTGCGCGCGGATAAGCGAACTCCTCATTGTCCGTATTTTGAACAATTTCCTGTAAAAAACCTCCGCATCACATGGAGCTTATGTATATGCGAGTACCCCGCATAGGGGCGCATTAGGCTGTATTTATTGGGATTGTTGTGAGGGAACAGCGGCCAGCACTGTCATGGTGTTTGCATAGACTGATGAGTATAGGTGTCTCATAGTTCAATCGGTGAATGGACTCAGTAGCGCAAAGGGTTCCGAGTGTGAAAGGGTGACACTTGTGCGTGCTTCCTTTCCGGATATGACGGACCACATATCACCACAGTGTGACCCTTTTGAGGATGATCGCCCTCACGATCACTGCGGTGTTTTCGGCGTATGGGCGCCAAATGAAGATGTTTCTCGTTTGGCTTACTTTGCGTTATACGCACTGCAACACCGAGGGCAACAATCAGCAGGTATTGCAACCAGCGATTCGCAATCGATCCTTGTGTACAAAGATCAAGGGCTTGTGCATCAAGTTTTTTCTGAGGAAACCCTCCAAGGACTGAAAGGCCATATTGCTCTTGGTCATGTTCGTTACGCAACAACAGGGGCCGATACATGGCGTAATGCGCAACCTACTTTAGGTCCCACTCCCACAGGTACTCTTGCACTGTGCCATAACGGAAACCTCACAAATACGAGGCAGCTGCGTGACCTTGCATATTCTGTTACGGAGGACGGGGAAGACATTGAACGAGGAGCCACCACAGATACGTCTGTGGTGACTGCTCTTTTAGGGGTGGCTGATCGCCTTCCGTGGGCTGCTTCTGCTGCTGACAGTACAGCCTGCGCGACTGAGGGTCCTTTCCCTCATGTGAGCACAAAAGCTCACACTATGTGTGATTCTTCTGTGACTGATTCTCAGATGCTCTGCTGCGCTGAAACGGATGGTTGCTCTCAGGGTGAACCTCAGCTTGTTCCTGCTGCTTTGAAAGTGCTGCCCCTCCTGAAAGGCGCTTTCTCACTGGTATTTATGGACGAAAATACCTTGTATGCGGCGCGCGATCCGCATGGGTACCGGCCCCTTGTTTTAGGGCGTTTAAGTATGGGCTGGGTGCTGGCCTCTGAAACGGCTGCTTTGGATTTATGCGGTGCCACTTTTGTGCGAGAAATTGAGCCGGGGGAATTAATTTTCATTAATGATTCGGGTGTGCATTCACGTCGTTTTGCCGCTTCTCAGCCGCGTACATGCGTATTCGAGTACGTGTATTTAGCTCGGCCTGATACGTTGATTGGGGATCGGCAAATTGTTGCGGCGCGTCGCCGTATGGGGGCTTTGCTTGCGCAAGAAAACCCAGTGGAAGCGGATTTGGTGATTCCTACCCCTGAATCAGGGACTCCCGCTGCAATTGGTTACGCGCAAGAAGCCGGTATTCCTTTCGCTCAAGGTTTGGTGAAAAATGCGTACGTGGGACGTACTTTCATTCAGCCGACACAGTCTTTGCGGCAATTGGGTATCCGTTTGAAATTGAATCCTTTACGTGAAGTAATTGAAGGTAAACGTCTGGTCGTTATTGATGATTCTATTGTGCGTGGGAATACTCAGCGTGCTTTGGTGAGTATGCTTCGTGAGGCGGGGGCTGCTGAAGTGCATGTGCGTATTTCGTCTCCACCGGTGAAATGGCCGTGTTTTTTCGGGATTGACTTCCCGACACGTGCAGAGCTCATTGCGTCTTCGTTGGATGTTGAAGGCGTGCGGCGTTCTATTGGTGCGGATTCTTTGGCGTATTTGTCAATGGAAGGAATGGTTGAGGCGACCGCTCAGGGGACATCATTGTGCTTGGGTTGCTTTACGGGTGATTATCCTGAAGAAGTCCCTGAGGGAACACCTATTCCAGGAACACCAGGTGCGCACACGTAACTGGGGTGGAGAGCCAGCGGCTAGTATGTTGCGTCATGGCTGTATGTGCGCAATATGCGCAGCGAATAATCGAATATTTGTGTCCACAATAAATACTGTCCACAATAAACACACGGTGTCGGCATCAATGCCACTTAACGTATAACGGGAGAACTTATGACTGATTCTGCTCCTCTTGACTACGCTTGCGCAGGTGTTGATACCGCTGCCGGTGATCGTGCGGTTGATCTCATGAAAGCAGCGGTGGCTCGTACTCATGATGCAACGGTTGTGGGCGCCACGGGCGGGTTTGCTGGCATGGTGGACGCTTCTGCGTTTTTAGGGATGTCGAAACCACTTTTAGCGACTTCAACCGATGGAGTGGGTACGAAGATTGCGTTGGCTCGTGCTTTAGATATTCACGATACTATTGGCCAAGACCTCGTTGGCATGGTTGTTGATGACATTACGGTGGTGGGCGCGCGTCCCGTATTGATGACGGACTATATTGCCTGCGGCAAAGTTATTCCTGAACGAATTGCAGATATTGTGCGAGGTATTGCTCAGGCTTGCGAGGTTGTGAAATGTCCTTTGGTTGGTGGGGAAACTGCTGAGCATCCGGGCGTGATGGCTGAGGATGATTACGATATTGCGGGTGCGGCCACAGGTGTTGTGGATGCGGAAAACATTTTAGGCGCACATAGGGTGCGTCCTGGTGATGTGCTGCTGGGGATGGCTTCGTCTGGCTTACATTCCAATGGCTATTCTTTGGTTCGCGCCGTGCTGCAGCGTGTGGGTATGTCTTTGGAGTCGGATGTGCCTGATTTTGGTCGTACTTTAGGTGAGGAACTGCTTGAGCCGACACGTTTGTATGCTGTTCCCTGCTTGGAAGCGATAGAGGCTGTTGGAGTGAGTGAAAGTGGCCTTCATGCTCTTTCGCATGTGACAGGTGGGGGCCTTGCAGCGAATGTGTCGCGTGTTTTACCAGCAGGGATGATTGGTGAGGTAAATCGTCATACTTGGCTGGTTCCTCCTGTTTTTGATTGGGTGCGGCGCGGTGGCGCGGTGACATGGGATGCTTTGGAGGATTCGTTGAATCTGGGTGTCGGTATGGTTGCTGTTGTGTCGCCTGTGGCCGTTGATGATGTGGCGCGGATATGTGCGGCGCATGGTATTCACACGTGGGTTTTGGGTTCCGTTTATGCTGAGTCGGGGTATGAAGGGTTGAGTTCTGCGCGTGTGGTGCGCGGAGCGAAAGGTGTGACGGCGGGCGCGGTCGCTATGCGTGGTCAGTACCGTGTGGGCTGATTTTCCCTATCGTATGTGAGGGATATTTTCGTAATTTTTGCTCGAATCGCTGCTGCGCAATACTGGCGTGTACATGTAGCGTGCTGAGGCGTATGAAGTGAAGTGTGGGTCGATTGTCCCAGCTTGCCTGTGTGCGTATTTTTCGGGCTTCTTGGTGGAAGATCTGTGTAAAAAAGTGCTTGCATTCAATAGTCTAAGCGTATAGATTCATACTGTTATGCCCCTTCATAGGAAGTGTTTCAACGATGAACAACACTGATAATTCCGCTCGCCCTCAGGAAGCGGACCTCCATTTTGAAACCCATGAGGGCCGGAAAAACTTCTGGTCCACGATTATCTCAATTTGGCTCGGCACAACAATGGAATATGTGGACTTTGCCCTCTACGGCTTGGCCGCTGGCCTGGTCTTTGGTGACGTATTCTTCCCCGAGCAAACACCCATCCTTGCCTTACTATCCTCCTTTGCTACATGGGCCGTAGGATTCATCGCTCGACCTATTGGCGCCATCATCTTAGGTAAAGTTGGTGACGTTTACGGCCGTAAATTTGTCCTCATCATCACCGTTTCATTGATGGGATTAGCCACCACAGGCATCGGACTCATCCCCAGCTACTCAGCGATTGGATTTTGGGCACCACTGCTCCTCGTATTCTTACGTATTTGTCAAGGATTTGGTGCAGGTGCTGAACTATCCGGCGGAGCTGTCATGCTGGCTGAATGCGCGCCAACAAAACATCGTGGTCTCGTGGCCTCCCTTATAGGCGTGGGATCAAACTCAGGGACTTTACTGGCCTCAACCGTGTGGCTCCTTGTCCTCCTCATGCCAAAAGATGACGTGATCGCATGGGGATGGCGAATTCCGTTCCTTTGCTCAATCCTTGTCGCAGTTCTGGCCCTCATCCTGCGCCGCACAATGAAAGAAAGCCCGGTATTCCAAGCCTTCCAGCGTGCAAAAGCTGAAAAAATTGCTCAAGCGACAAAAGCTGCTTCCCACATGCCCGAGGATAACTCATCCGCATCAACCCCGCGGTCAGGGTGGAAAGCCTTCTTCATCATGCTTGGCCTGCGCATTGGCGAAAACGGTCCCTCATATATGGCCCAAGGCTTCCTTATCGGGTACGTAGCAAAAGCCCTTAATATGGAAAAATCTGTACCGACAACGGCCGTTCTTATTGCGTCGATCCTCGGATTCGCTGTCATCCCACTGTCAGGTTGGCTCTCTGACCGTTTTGGACGCCGCCCACTTTACAGGGCATACTGCCTGCTCCTTGTGCTTTACGGTTTCCCTGCTTTCATGCTCCTCGAATCACGTGATCCAATTGTGGTGGCATCAGTCATCATTGTGGGCATGTGTTTAGCCTCGCTCGGTATTTTCGGTGTTCAAGCGGCCTACGGTGTTGAACTCTTTGGTGTGCAGCACCGCTACTCAAAAATGGCTGTAGCTAAAGAAGTTGGCTCTATACTTTCTGGTGGAACAGCACCGATGGTGGCATCTGCTCTGCTAGCAGCAACAGGCTCATGGATCCCACTCGCTGTCTACTTTGTTGTAACCGCAGGAATTGGTCTTATCACCACGTTCTTCGCTCCGGAGACTCGTGGACGTGATCTTTCTGCGCTTCAAGACGCTATCTGAACAACACGGTAGGCACTCTGTGAATAGCTGACACCTTGAAGTGCGCAATCGAAAGGAGGAAAACATGGCTCACCGTCGTCCTACGCAATCGGAAGTTGCGCGACTAGCTGGCACATCGACAGCCGTGGTGAGCTATGTACTCAACAACGGGCCACGGCCAGTTTCTGAAGAAACACGTAACCGAGTCCTCGCTGCGATTGCGCACACAGGTTATCGACCCAATAACCTTGCGCGCGCTCTTGTCTCAGGCAAGAGCGCTGCGCTCGGTTTGATTGTGCCAGACCTTGCTAACCCTTTTCTTGCTCAGCTCGCTCAATGCTTTGAACGAGAATTTTTTGAACGCGGATACTGCCTGCTTGTCGGTGATTCGCAAGATGATCTTGAACATGAGATCGCTGTTGTTGAAACCATGCTGCGTCAGCAAGTCGATGGACTCGTCTGGTATTCAGTGGACCAGCCCCCACCTCTCGACGTGATCGCCACCTCGAATGTGCCGGCAGTCATTCTTAACGCCACAGAAAGCCAGCGGATACAGCAAAAAAATGCTGAAGCAGGGCGCCTCATCTGTGTTGCGACCGATGAACGCGCCCACGCGCAGATGGCAACCGAACACCTCATTTCTCATGGGTGTACACGTATCGCACACTTAGGTGGCCCACACACTCGCCTCAATTCACGTGAACGCTCACGCGGATGGCGTGATGCCCTCAGGCAAGCTGGACTCGAACCAGCAGGACATTGCACTGCGCCTTTTAGCCGTGAAGGTGGTTTTGCTGCGGCTTCCACCTTGAGTGAATTTAAGCCAGATGGCGTAGTTGTCGGCAATGAAATGCAAGCAATCGGCTTACTCGCCGCACTAGCAGGCACCGGAATATCCATTCCTGATGATATTGCGATTATCGCCCTCAATGGTACCGATGGGGCAGAATTTACTGTGCCCTCCCTCAGCGCAATCCACCTTTCAGCGCAGGACTTAGCTCATGATGTTGTTGAAGCGCTTCTTGGAGGAAACAACACAGAGAACACCGGGCAAAAAAACAACGAAAATGAGGAATCACGTACCGTTGCACCTGTTGTAGCTCATGCTCATCTGATTGGCCGCGCAAGCTGTGGATGTAACGAAAAATATGAGGACACTAATGAATATCGTGATTGACTGCGATCCAGGCAACGGAATCCCCGGCGCAAATGTGGATGATGCCCTCGCCCTTGCTTTTGCTTTACGTTCTCAGGCTTTCCACCTGAAAGCGATTTGGACAGTTTTCGGTAATACCTCAGCAGCCGAAGGCTCACGTGCAGCGCAGCAGCTCCTGAATGATCTTGATGCCCCACATACCCGTATCATCACAGGATCCCCTCAGCCACTGAGCCCTGGCGGGGCCGCGTGGCGTGAAAAACTTGACGCACCCAGCATGGCTTACGAGGTCTACTCCCTCTGGGGCGCGACACTGGCCCCTCATCGTGACGGATGGGGAGAACAACACCTGTCCTCCTTACCTGATACGAAAAATACGTCCACAGGTAATGCTGTTGCCCAGCTAGCCGATAACCTCATGACGTTTCCTGCGGGAGTAACTCTTGCATGTTTAGGGCCACTCACAAATATTGCCCGCCTCATCACGGAATATCCACATGTGTGTGACGGCATCGAACGTATAGCGCTTATGGGTGGATGTTTAGGGATGGGACAGCTTGTTGATACTAATTTTGCTGTCGATCCGATTTCTGCGCGTATGGTGTTGGAATCGGGTGTGCCGCTGACAATTGTGCCACTGGATGTTACACGCACCACCGAATTATCGTTGCGCCGCTGGGAGCAAATTTGCACTGAAGTTACAAAAGATCGCGCCCGCGACTGTGAACTAATCTCACGGTGGCTTAAACCATGGCTTTCATACTCACAAGCTACACGGCCGGTGGACGGTATGTGGATTCATGATCTTGTCGTGTTGGCACAGCTTGCTGATCCGAGCCTTGTCCAACGTGAACACGCATATGTGGCAGTGCGCGAGGATGGGAAACTTGTGCGTAATGATTCCGCTACAGAGGTTGACCTGATTACTGCGGTAGACAACGAACGCCTCATCGACCTATGGGTAAGTACTGTACTCGGTTGAACACATAGGCTACCGTCCCAAAAGGACCGTGGTAATTAGCGCATGACATGACGCGCTACCTAGACGCAACACCGATCGAGTGGACACGTACCATCCGCATAAGTACTGGCCGGAGCGCACAACAATATGCCCCGCGACCAAAGATCTACGGGCGCATATCAAAATTACATGTACCGCAGCCAGATATTGCGCAAAGATACAGTCAGAGGAACCTAAGGCTGAGTCCAGAAGCGTTCGTCGTAAACGTCTACTTCATCCTCATCATCCACAGGAGCATAAGGATCAACGTACTCGTCATCCTCATCCTGTGCGTACTGCGCGTACGGATCCTCTTTCGTGGAAGCTCCATGAGAAGACAATTCCCTTTGGAGAGCTTCGAGGTCGGTATCAGGACTGAAATACTTCAGTTTGCGTGCAACTTTTGTCTGCTTTGCCTTTTGACGGCCGCGCCCCATGGGGTCGACCCCCTCCATGTCGTGCGGGTCCGCTACAGCGGTTCCCTGAATTATCAAAATCTGTCGTAGCACCTATCATAGCGGTCTGTTACTCAAAGACACATTCGTAGGTGTTGAGCTGTGGAACAGTGCTCATAAGCACATCCCACATACACGGTTAGCGCCGGTGGGAAATACGTAAACCAATAAGGGCAACCACAACGACGGTCCCCGCAATGGCAATACCTACTTTTTTCAAGGCTTCTTCATCCCCAGCGCGGGCCGCATCCACCGTTTCACACACAGACTCACGAACGCAATCGCAGCGCTCACGGATCTTTTCTTGGAAGCTTTGAGCCTTCTCAGAAACTTTTTGTGTGAGCTGTTCCACTTG
Source organism: Schaalia sp. lx-100 (assembly GCF_021083625.1). NCBI lineage: Bacteria > Bacillati > Actinomycetota > Actinomycetes > Actinomycetales > Actinomycetaceae > Schaalia > Schaalia sp. lx-100. The sequence continues at coordinate 91,885 of NZ_JAJNRP010000004.1, forward strand.
ATATGCTGGACTGAGTTGCGCAGCTAAAGCGTCGATTGTGCGACCCATCTGGGCCCGTGTAGCAGCTAAATCTGCTTCAATCTGTTCAACTGAACGAGCACTGCTTTGAATACTCACTTACCCATTCCTTTCTTCAAAACATCAATATCAGCGGCAATATTTCCTTGAATATCCTGCGACGCCTGAGTGCTAGAAGCATGCCCTTTCTTAAATAAGGCCACGGCCACCCACAACAAAATCACAACAAGCAGAAGGAGCACACCGCATACAACCAACGAAGCCGCCCATGCGGGAAGTACCAAGGCGAAAGCCAATTCAATACTGTGAAGCAGCCATCCCAGTAAATAAAGAGCACAAACTGCTGCAACAACGAGCAGGCCAACAGCAACAGCGAAACTACGGATGCTGCCAAAGATTTTCATTTTTGCGAGGCGTATCTCGTCCTCAATAAGAGTCCGAAAATGAGTAATCAATGAGGTAAAAAGAGTCCCCACACTTTCAGGCTGCTCAGGTGCGTCACTTGTTAAAGCAGGCGATGGCTGCTGTGCCTCATCAAAAACGCCGGTAGACATGATTTACGCTCGTTTCGTATAAGGAAGATGGATACTTTTAGTTTCTCATGCCCAGCCACAAAGAGCCAGATGATGAGTAAAAAACGGAACAAAACCACGGTAACCTTACGGTTCAAGGGCCTCATCATGAAAAATAGGACCAGGAAGCTCCTGCAAAATCTTTTGAGCACGCTCGACAACATCCTGCGAACTTGCAGATGAAATCGCTGAATCCGACGAAGCTACGTGAAGCACATGATGATCGGCGCGCTTTTTTTGGGGCGCAGGTACTTCAGATTTTGGCTCCACAAGGGGGAGAACCGCTACTTCAGATGAACTTTGATTATCAACCTCAGAAATATTCTGACTTTGAGATGGCTGCAAGAAAGAAGGCTCTGCTTCACGGAAATCAAATTCAGGAAGTTCGCTTCCTAGCACACCGACAGAAGAATCCGCATCTTCTTCTTGAGGGACCGTCACGTCGTAGGCCATATCAGCCGGAGCCAGCAACGAGTCGGCCTGAGCCACCGAGGAAACAGGGAACCATGAGGGGGACGCTTCCTTAACGCTTTCGTGCTCGCTGTCATAGGAAGCCTGAGGCACAGGACCAAGTAAACCCGCCGTATCCGTATCAGCCGCATACGCCTGCGATAAAGCACCCATATCAGGGTAGGCCATATCGCATGCGACACTGCCGTTGGCAATCAGCACAGCACGGTCAGCTAAAGCTGCCCAACGCAGATCAGCCGTTGAAAATACGAGCGCACAACCACTGTGCGCGACCTTGCGAAGAAAATCATAGATAGCTTCAGAAATACCGTGAACAAGTCCTCGCGTAGGATCTTCCAATAAAAGTATCTGTGCCCCGCATAGGAGTGCCTGAGCAACTGCGATACGGAGCGAACCATCGGGGCCAAGCTGCGTGGGCATCGCCAGTTCATGACCAGCTAATTGGCACAATGACATGATGCGATCCAGTTCCGCACGGTCAATACTTATTCCGCATTGCGCTAAAGGAAACATAACATTTTCACGCACAGTCAACGTGGAATCATAGCTCACGTGACCGGTAATAAGAGCCACCCCAGCACTGCCCCCATAAAGGGCACGTGAACGGCGAGAATACCTCACTGCACGATCATCAATATCAGATAGCCCTGCAAGCGCCATAAAAAGGGCGCGTGAACGGCTACTATTACGGTCCACAAGGGCAGTCAGGCAGCCACCGCGTATTGACAAGTTGAGATGGTCAATGAGTGGAGCATCTGCATGGACAGAAGCAATGGTGAGTTCTCGTGTCCATAGCAGCGCTCGCTGACCTGGTCCGGGTGCATAAAAGTTTCGAGCAGAGCGCCACCATGGTTTTGGTTGAGGATACGTAAGTACCTGCTGTGCATTACGCATAGTGTCATTCCTTCACATCAGTGACGCATGTGCAGTGTCATCAAAACGGGATGATACTGCACATCACAAAGTACGGTGCGTTCTTTTTGTCTAAAAGTATGCATTCAGGCGCGAGGGGTCCCGCAGTTTCCGCAGAATTTCTGTTCTGGCGTGCTGAAAGCAGTGCCGCAGTTTGTGCAAAAAGCCGCAGTTCCCGCAGATGCAGGAGGCTGTGAAGGTGTAGCCGTGGGGGGCTGTGCAGGCATCTGAGAGGCGGAAGCAGTCTGGCCTGCTTCCCAGTACGCATGATTTGCTTGGGAAGCGGCTTGCGTGAATTGTCCACCAGCATTCATGCCCATACCCATACCCATAAAGGCAAGGCCCGCCCCAGCCTCATTGGAACCAGCAGCTTCCATCCCTCGCGCCACAGCGCCTTGAACGTATCCTTCACGTACAAGAGGATCAGAAAGCATAGCGCCCTCATTACGCATATCAAGGAGCTTACGTGATTGCTCATCGTAAGAAATCGAGGCAATACCCACAGAGAGCACTTCCATGCCACGCATACGCAACCAATCCTCATCAAGAGTGTCACGCATGTAATGCGACAGTTCACGTATCCGAGAAGGAACCTGTGAAATACGTATCCCGTCGGCGCTCATCTGATTAATGGATGATTGCAAGGCTTCAAGGAATTCTGACAGGTACTGCTCTTTAATCTGGTCAATATGGATGTGGGTGGCGTCGCGTGGAATCACTTCTTGGTAAAACAAAATGGGATCAGTGATTTTAATGGAGAAAGTCCCGTGGCAACGCAAGAAAAGCTCTGCGTTATAGAAAGAATCAAAATAATTCAATGAATTAGGGGTGCCGAAACGAATCCCTTTAATTTCCTGCAAGTTAATGTAAAAAGCTTGTTGCCTTAGCGCAGAGCCACCACCATAGGTGAAACGCTTCCATGTGTCCTTCACAGATTCAGTGAGGCTTCCTGCAAAAAATGAAGGCGTACCCTGCGTCACCGTGAAAATACCAGGTTCCGCCGTAAAGTCAGTGATACGGCCACTATCGACAAGCAGCATAGCTTGCCTGTCATACACGTGAATTGCTGACCCCTCAGAAATAATATCCGTGGAACCACGCTGCTTAGTCGCACGAGGATCATCAGGACGCAGCCTGTCACCTTTACAAAATACGACACCTTCACCCATATTTTGCGGCTCAATAGCATCAAGCCACTGGTCAGCAAGAGCGCCCCCAATAGCACCTGTTGCTGCTTTAATAAGGCCCATGATGCCCTCCTATGAGTCAAAATTCGTGTACGCGGCACCTTGATAGTGCAGCCGTTTTCTTGTCTCATCCTGTCATAGATTTTCCTTGCTGTACGTCAAAAACTCGTGCGTGGTAACAATTACACGCGCTATACGTATTTTTAACGGGATACCTGCATTGTGGTCCTGTAGCGCAAAAAGAACATATACTCATTCCTATACTCATGCCGTACAGGTGGCCTGAGGGTTATATATGACGGCGAAAAATGAAATGTCTGTGATCGGATTTGTATGAGCGAAATTCAATACAAATGTCCCGCGTGTGCAGCGCCCATTGAGTTTAATGCCTCCACAGGAATGATGTCCTGCGCATGGTGCGATTCGCATTTCACAGTTGAATATGTGGAAAACTTTCACCGCCGTGACGATGCGTTGCCCCGCGATCATGAAAAAATAACAGCCGCGAGTACAGCATCCACCCATTCAAGGCAAGAACACGCTGATCCTCGCATACAAGAATCCGCTGACCATGTTCTGGATGATGCGACAGACCTCAATAGGCGCGATGCTTCAAAAGATGCAGCTACAGGTGGAAGTCCGTCCTTTGAAACTGAGATGGGAACAGGCCCTGCTGACGTTACAGACACGAAAACAGAACATGTTCACCTGAACTCACTGGAAGGGATGCGCACATACATATGTGACTCATGCGGCGCTGAAATCATTGCTGACCCCACGACTGTATCCACTCGCTGCGGTTTTTGTAATAACACTTTCATAGCGACAGAACGTTTGAGCGAAACTCGCGTACCGGATTTTATTATCCCCTTTGCGCTAGATAAAAAAGCCATGCAGGACGCATTCGTGCGAGCAACCGAAGGGAAATACCTTTTACCTCCCACATTTCGTCGCTCACATATTCTGCAAGAAGCAACAGGCGCATATGTGCCCTACTGGTTCCACGACGGTAGTGTGAGTGGAACACTGCATCTACGTGCTCAAGATGTTACGACATGGACTGAAGGTGACTATCAGTGTACTCAGACCTTCATATTTGACGTATTACGTGAAGGAAGCGCAGACTTTCGCGCCATACCGGTCTGTGCGACCAGTAAACTTGAAAGCGAACGTTCAGAAGGCGTGGAACCATACGATATGGCAGATTCGCGGGAATTTTCGACCGCCTACCTTTCAGGCTACGCAGCCTCCACATACGACATCGAAGCGATAGCAACACAAAAGCGGGCCAATGAACGCGTGACACGCACTTTTGAGGACCTTGTTCGTGAAAGCGTGCACGGACACCAATTAGTCCAAGTCGTTGAAGCGCATACACATGTGGAGCACGCGAATACATGGTTCGCTTTGTTACCGATCTGGCTGATTGTCGTGGCTTATGGGGGTGTCAATTATCCTTTCGCCATTAACGGGGTGACAGGTGAGGTTGTTGGAGAATTTCCTATCAGTACACGTCGCTTGTGGGCATTACGCGCCCTATGGTGCCTCCCCCTCATGCTTTTAGCCGGTGTTATGGCGTGGATTTTTATTTAGGTGAAACTGAATTTCAACACAAAAATTCTGCGCCGCACGGAAGTAAAGACAAGGAACATACACACTATTTAAAGGAAGCGGGATAGGCATGGGAAAATCAAAAACACGTCAGCGTGCTCGCAGTGTTCGTGTACGCCACAGCGCTGTTATCCTGAGCTTTTTCCTGCTGGTAGTCATGCTTTTCGCTGGGCAGGTACGCGGCGCACAGGCAGAAAACACGCATGTCATTGACGAAGTGGATGCGCTTTCCGCGTCAGAAAAAAGTGACTTAGAATCCCTGATTACGCCAATTATCAGCGAATACCACCAAGATATTGTGGTCCTTTTTGCCTCTCTCAACCAGAAAAGCCCCAAGGAATACGCCGATGACTATTTTGATGACCACGGGTACGGCGTAGGACAGAAACGCTCAGGAGTTCTGTTGCTGATTGCGCCAGATAGCCGTGACTGGTGGATTTCTACGCGCGGTGATTCCATCTCAACTTTCACAGATAAAGATATTCAACATATCGGTGACCTCATGAAAAAAGAACTGCGGCGGGAACAATGGGCTGCGGGGGCACAGGTATTTGTGGAACAAAGCCGCAACTACATGCGCGCATGGAATAACGGTGAAAAAAGTGAAAACACGTCCTCAACTTCCACAGATATCCTCATAAAAATCGGAAGTGTATGTGTTTTCGTGATTGTGGCTGGCATTATTGGTCTGCTCAGTGTGCATTTCCTTTTCGTTAGGAAGATGCGCAATATTGGTGTAGAGCCACGTGCTTTTTCGCATATTGTTCCAGGTTCTTTCACCCTCACCCGTGAAAGTGAACGCCTCGTGTCAAGTCACGTGCAACGGGTCAAAATTCGCTCAGAAAGCGGAAGCTCCACACATATATCATCCTCTGGAGCTTCTCATGGCGGCGGCGGAGGTAAATTTTAACGGGGCAGGCACCTTATGATACCTACCCCGTGAGGCGAAAAACTGTGCCGTGCCGGTATTAGCAGCGCGCCATAATCATTGGTTATCAGGCGGTAACTAGTCCGTGGAAGTTTTGCGCACGTGCAAAACGAGCAGCCACATCTTCCCAGTTCACTACATTCCACCAGGCTTTAACATAATCGCCCTTGACATTAAGGTAATCAAGGTAGAAAGCATGTTCCCACATGTCCAGCATCAGTAAAGGCACTGTTGCTACAGGAATATTTCCTTGCTGATCGGTGAGCTGGAATGTGACGAGGCGACGGCTCAGAGCATCCCAGGCAAGAACTGCCCAGCCAGAGCCTTGCAAACCAAGAGCAGTAGCCGCAAACTGGCCTTGGAAAGCCTCAAAAGACCCAAAAAATTCATCAATAGCAGCAGCTAAATCACCATCGGGACGTTCTTGACCATCAGGGGTCATGTTCTGCCAGAAAATTGAATGATTAGTGTGTCCACCTAAATGGAAAGCCAAGTTCTTCTCATGCAGGTTGATCGCCGCAAAATCACCTGTTTCACGGGCTGCGGCTAAAGCCTCAAGAGCAGCATTTGCGCCCGCAACATAGGCTGCATGATGCTTATTGTGGTGCAACTGCATGATACGAGCGGAAATATGAGGCTCCAAAGCCGCGTAGTCGTAAGGTAATTCCGGTAAAGAATAGATTGCCATGAGATCCTCCATAGTCCCGATGAAACACAATCAATATAGGATAAAAGTCCTCTACACATATCAATTTATCGCTACAGCTCAACGAATGCGCGCTATAGGTATGTGATGTATCTTCAACGCTTCAACACCTGCGATGCTAAGAGATGTGCGCCCACAAAAATACTCCCCACAACACAGCCACACAGCGCAAAAAGCAGTGTTTCAACACACCACATCACGAAAGAACCAGCAGCTTCTATCATATGAACAAACATTTCTACCGCATGATGTGGAATAGCAAAACCAAGATCGGCCGCCGAGGACAACACAAGGTGTCCACCTACCCACAACATTGCAAGTGTCCCGATGACGCTGATCGCATCAAATATTGTTGGCATGATACGGACGATGCTTCGGCCTACTGTGGCTAAACTTTTGCCACGGCGTACAAGCAATGCGCCAAAATCATCCATTTTCACCAGCAAAGCAACCAGACCATACACAAAAAATGTCATTGTGAAAGCCACAGTCACCAAAATAGCCACCCGCATAGCGCCAGAATGTGCGCTTAAATCAGCAAGGGCAATCAGCATGATTTCTGCTGACAAAATCAGATCCGTGCGAACAGCAGAGGAAATAATTTTCTTTTCACGACCGACCGACTCCACTGTGTCCCGTTCAGAAGACGCGTCCTCATGAGCAGATAACAGATGAGTCATGTGGAGAATCTTTTCAGCACCCTCGTAACACAGATAAGACCCGCCACACAGCAAGAAAATAGGCAATGACCAAGGAGCTAGCCACGTCAGGAGCAGCGCCACAGGCAAAATAATAAGGAGCTTATTTATCAACGAGCCGCGCGCAATACGACCAATAATAGGTAGCTCACGTGAGGGAGCTAAACCACGAACATACTGAGGTGTGACAGCGGTGTCATCAATGACAACACCGGCCGTTTTTGCTGATGCTTTCGCTGCGCCTAAAGCAATATCATCCACACTTGCGGCTGCTAATTTTGCAAGGGAGGCAATATCATCCATCAGTGCCATAAAGCCACCGGCCATCATGCCCTCCGATCTGTATATACGTCATAAGTGAGCGTAGAATGCACAGTCGAATTATCCATGATGAGGGGAAATACTGACATGTGCGGCTCATCCTCGCAGCATATGTTATCCGTGCCTACGCAGCTACGAAAATGCGCATAGGCTTGGACTATGACGAGTACAAGTACAGCAGAGACATCGCCTTCATATCCTGTTCCATCGGCTTCGGCTGTAGCGTTGAAGGACTTGCGAACAGATTTACGCTCAGCCGTATGGACAGCACAGAGCGTTGAAACGCTCCTTGGCCCGCAAGCGAGTGCTGCTTTAGCGCGTGAACAACGAGTACCCGGACTTATGCGCCTTGCCGATCAACATGATGCTGCCGCGGTGTTAACTCGTCTTTTTATGCTGGGTAGCAGCGAAAGTGCTGAAAATATTGAGTGCGCACTGCCAAGGCTCGGATACCTTGGCGCGTTAAAACTTGGTTTGATTACCAGCGACCATGCAGGAACATATCGTGCATGTTTCGATATGCGTCCCCACTACGCAGTTGTAGGGGATATGTCTGCAGGTCAAGAAGATACGTCTGTGCAGCAAGAAAACGCTCAAAACGATAGTGCGACGGACGGGGAATTAGCGCATAGTGAGCACGATGAGTATGGGACACGCAGTGCGCACGAAACGCAGGGCGCACAGGGTATGCCCGCTGGGTCAGAGCCAGATACTGTGCGCGCATATAACTGGTGGGTGATATCTGACCTTCCTCAAGCTGTCACAGGCCGTAGTGTTCACCCCGATCATGTGATGGGAATAGGCGGTGCCACAACCTCATTACTGACAATGACGATACGGAATCCTCAAGAAAAAGCCCTCGATTTAGGCTGCGGCTGCGGTATTCAAGCGCTCTACCTGACAACGCATACTCGCCATGTCGTCGCAACGGATCTGTCTGAACGCGCCTGTGCAATAACACGTTTTAATGCCGCATTAAATAATGTTGAATTGGATGTGCGGTGCGGGTCCTTGTATGAGCCAGTGCAGGGTGAAAAATTTGACCTTATTGTTTCTAACCCACCATTTGTTATCACGCCGCACACGTTGCGTTCGCAGGGGACACTCGAATACCGAGATGGTGGAATGCAGCGGGATGACATTATCGGATGTGTCCTACGTGAAGCTCCTGATTATTTGAGGCCGCAGGGTGTTTTGCAAATACTCGCGAATTGGGAAATCAATGACGGTGACGACGTGGAATCTAATGACCCGTATCACGGCTGGCCTGCGCGCCTAGCCAGTTGGTGTCAAGGAGTGCCTTTAGATGCGTGGGTGGTGCAACGTGATGTGTTGGATCCTGCGCAATATGTTGAATTGTGGATGCGTGATAGTGCAGCCAGACGTGAGCACTGTGAATATGAAAAAACCTACGCGGCGTGGCTTGCAGATTTCCATTCGGCGCACGTTCAGGCTATTGGGATGGGTTTTGTCGCGTGTGTGCCGACCCCTGTGGGCATGGAATCAGTTCACATATATGACACTGTCAATGAGGGGCGTATTCCTGCGGGCCATGATGTGGAATGCGCGTTGGCTGCTCTGCGTTTTGCGGAGAATCTGGGAAATCTGGAAGATCTTACCTTGGTACGCCGTGCGGATGTGACAGAGGAACGGCATTTTGTGCCTGGTCAGGCTGAACCTCAAGCATTGGTACTTCGGCAAAGCGGTGGAATGGGCAGGGCTTTCCCTGTGAGCACAGCTTTAAGTGCGCTGGTGGGGGCCAGTGAAGGGGAAATGAGTGTAGGGCAAATCCTTGTGGCTTTATCTGTGTTACTGGATGAGGATGTGGCGCAGGTACGTGAGTATGTGATGCCGATGTTGCCGTCTCTGATACGTGCGGGAATAGTGGATATAGCTGAAGGTGTGCAGTTGTGAAAGTCTCATGTGTATCACGTGTGGCAAAAAGTTGAGGTAGTGGGGTATGCGGGAATTTGTGTGAAGGTGATTGCAGGTGTGTGTATGTCACAAAATGAAGCAGAATGAAAATGAAATGTGCTGTTTGTGGTGCTGAACTGCGTGTATGTGCTTTTTTGTGGGGAATCCTCATGCTGGTGGGTGAGCGAAAGAGGAAATATGTGAATTAATCACATCACACACCGTAATGAGGCAGTACGCAGATGTGGGTATAACAATGTATCGTCAATAGTGACACTTTCTTATGCGCAGCGTCAGAGGGTGGAATTCAGGAAAAGGTTCAGAGAATCGGAAGTGGTGGGACGGCTATGGGCGCCTCAAAACTGGTTATCGTGGAATCCCCAGCAAAGGCATCCACGATTGAGGGATATCTGGGTCCTGATTTCCATGTCACGGCCTCTATTGGTCATATACGTGATTTACCGCAGCCAAAAGATTTACCGACAGAGATGAAAAAAGGGCCTTTTGGTCGTTTCGCTGTTGATGTGGATGGCGGGTTTAAGCCCTATTACACGGTTACCGCTGATAAAAAGAAAAAAGTGACTGAGCTGAAGCGCTTACTTAAAGAAGCTGATGAACTGTATCTGGCTACTGATGAGGACCGTGAAGGGGAAGCGATCGCATGGCACTTACTGGAGGTGCTTAAGCCGAAAGTTCCCGTTAAACGGATGGTTTTCCACGAAATCACACGTGAAGCTATTGAACGTGCTTTACATGCGACTCGTGATGTTGATACTTCCTTAGTGGACGCACAAGAAACGCGACGTATCCTTGATCGACTCTACGGTTATGAGGTTTCACCTTTACTGTGGCGTAAAATTCGTCCTTCTTTGTCGGCGGGACGTGTTCAATCAGTGGCTACACGTCTAGTGGTTGATCGTGAACGTGACCGTATTGCACATATTGAGGCTGAATACTGGGGTATTGACACCGTAATTGTTTCGCGTGGGGAATCTTTTGCCGCACGAGTCACTCATATTGATTCTCATTCGGTTGCTACAGGTTCAGATTTTACTGAACGCGGTGAGCTTACTGATAAAGCGGGTCGAGCTGGAACTGTGCATCTCACACGTGAAGATGCGCAGCGTCTTGCTGATTTACTGTCAGCTTCTGCTTCTTCTGCTGTGGAAAGCGTGACGCAGAAACCGTACCGTCGCCGTCCGGCAGCTCCTTTTACAACATCTACGTTGCAGCAGGAAGCTTCACGTAAGCTGCATTGGAATGCTTCTTCTACGATGCGTACAGCACAGTCTTTGTACGAATCGGGTTACATCACGTACATGCGTACTGATTCAACGGCCCTATCCGCCCAAGCGATTACAGCGGCACGTCAGCAAGCGCAGGAACTATATGGTGTAAGTGCTGTGGCTGCTGAACCGCGGGTATATGGGAAGGTTGCAAAAGGCGCACAAGAAGCGCATGAGGCAATACGTCCTGCTGGTGATTACTTTCGTACCCCTGAACAGGTGGCAGGACAGCTTTCCAATCAGCAGTTAGCGTTATATGACCTCATTTGGAAACGTACATTGGCATCACAGATGGCTGATGCTGTGGGCTACACAGCCAAGATCCGTGTGCTAACGGGTGTGTCTGATGCGCAGGGCCGTCATGATGTGATTTCTTCGGCTTCGGGCACGGTGATTACGTCACCTGGTTTCCGTTTGGCATATCAAGAGGGCCACGATCAGGGACGTTATGATGCTGAGAAACAGGCTTTAGAAGCTGAAAAAGTCCTGCCAGATGTATCTGAAGGCGATCGTGTGGATGTCGCGCAGGCGAATGCGGAAGAACACCGGACACAGCCACCTGGACGCTATACCGAAGCCACCCTAGTAAAAATGATGGAAGAACTCGGTATTGGTCGTCCGTCAACATATGCTGCCACCATTCAAACCATTGGTGACCGCGGCTATGTTATTCACCGTGGGCAATATTTGATCCCCACATGGCTTGCATTCTCAGTGACACGACTTTTAGAAGAAAACCTCGCAAATCTTGTAGATTACGATTTCACCGCAAGTATGGAAGCAGATCTTGACCGTATTGCTGCGGGACAAGAGGACGGTCGCGTATTCCTGAGCCAGTTCTATCTGGGCGCAGATGGAAAAGGTGACGCGGATGGTTTGCGTTTCCAAGTGGAATCACTGGGGGATGATGTGGATGCCCGCGCAGTGAATTCTATTGAGGTAGCTGAAGGTGTGGTCCTACGTGTGGGGCGTTACGGTCCCTACTTGGAAAAAGCTGATGGGACACGAGCAAATGTTCCTGAAACTTTAGCCCCTGATGAAGTCGATGAGGAGAAAATTAGCGAACTATTCCGTCTTGCTGCTGATGATGGCCGTGAATTAGGTGTTGATCCGCGCACGGGACATGTCCTCGTAGCAAAAAATGGTCGTTTTGGACCGTATGTGACGGAAATTTTGCCTGAACCGGCGCAAGTATCAGATACAGAGGGGACACCGAAAAAGAAAAAGAGCACAGAGAAACCGCGAACAGCTTCGCTTTTCTCTAGCATGTCTTTATCTACTGTGACGTTAGATGATGCGCTGAAATTATTGTCTTTACCACGTGAAGTGGGTGTTGACCCCGCAGACGGTGAAATGATTACTGCACATAATGGTCCCTATGGTCCATACCTGAAAAAAGGAAAAGATTCACGCACACTCAGCGCTGAAGATCTGTTACTTACGATCACTGTGCAGGAAGCTTCACAAATTTATGCGCAACCAAAGACGCGCGGACGAGGGACAGCTAAACCTCCGTTACGTGAATTTGGTGAAGACCCTGTATCTGGTAAGAAAGTCGTTGTGAAAGATGGGCGTTTCGGTCCATATGTGACCGATGGTGTAACCAATGTGACTGTGCCGCGTTCTGAAACCGTTGAGGACCTTACTCAGGCTCGTGCTTTTGAGCTTTTGGCGGATAAACGTGCCAAAGGTCCAGCTCCTCGACGTAGCGCCCGCCAAACAAAAACAGGGACCAAGAAAACGGCAGCCAAAAAGACAACAAAAACAACCAGTCGGCGGCGTTCCCCAAGCGCATAGTTTTCATTCAACAGGCCAAGATCAGAAAGGAGTGCCGTAGCTGTGGTGGTTCAGCGGAACAATAATATGGTGAGTACGACGGGCAGCTCGGTACATAAGGGCTTGTTTATTACCTTTGAAGGTGGCGACGGGGCAGGTAAAACCACCCAGATTGCGCGTGTACAACAATGGTGTCAAGAACACGGTCGTCGTGTCATCGTTACCCGTGAACCCGGAGGAACCGAACTGGGGGTGCAGTTGCGCCACCTATTGCAAAACGGTCCAGAAGATGTCGATTCACGTACTGAGGCTTTACTGTACGCGGCAGACCGCGCCTATCATGTGGCTACAGTTATTCGTCCTGCTTTAGAACGAGGCGACGTTGTCCTCGGTGACCGATATATTGATTCATCTATTGCATATCAAGGTGCTGCCCGCAGCCTCGGAGTCGATGAAATACGCACACTTTCTACGTGGGCCACATGCGGTTTAGTCCCTCACCTCACTTTCCTCCTTGACTTACCGCCAGAAGTAGGTGCTCGTCGTCGTACAGGAGCACCGGACCGTCTTGAACGTGAATCAATGGATTTTCATGAAAGAGTACGCCACCAATACCTGCGTCTCGCAGACGAAAATGCTGAACGTTTCGTTGTTATAGACGCAGTGGGAACACCTGATGAGGTATTCCGCGAAATTCGTGGCGTACTGCATGAACGCTCGCAGTCATTAGGTTTTTCTTCACCTGAATGTGACAAGACCACTCAACACCAGGAAAGAGACACGGACCTGTCACCTGACCATAGCGAGCAACCATGTGAAGCCCAAGCGACCTTATGGGGCGGTCTGAGCGGTGCGTTACTGTGACTGTGTGGGATGAGCTCGTTGGTCAAGAGGCCGCGGTAACTGTCTTACAGGAAGCTGCTGTTGCGGCTCGACGTGTTCTTGAAAATGACCTTACGCCTGCCGGGGATACCCGATCAATGACACATTCATGGCTGATAACCGGCCCCCCAGGATCAGGACGCTCAGTAGCTGCACGTGCTTTCGCTGCCGCTTTACAATGTGCCGGTCAATACGCAGGATGCGCCCAATGTGCGGGCTGTAAGACAACACTGGGACGTTCCCACGCGGATGTGCAATTTGTTTCAACAGAAGGAACCCAGTTACGTGTCGCTGAAATACGCGACCTGATTGGCCGTGCGCAACTGGCTCCCGCACAAGGACGTTGGCGTGTCATCATCATTGAAGACGCGGATCGCATGAGCGAACACACCTCAAATGTCCTCCTGAAAGCTATTGAAGAACCACCGGAACGAACAGTGTGGATTCTTTGCGCACCCAGTGTGGAAGATATGCTGCCAACCATTCGTTCACGCTGCCGTCATCTTGGTTTACGTATCCCCCCAGCTGCAGCGGTTGCCTCCCTACTTGTCCGCCGAGATCAGATTGAACCAGAAATTGCTTTAGCTGCCGCCCGCGCAGCACAATCACATATAGGACTCGCCAGAGCTTTAGCGCGTGATCCGCAAGCCCGCCAACGCCGCCGCGACATTGTGACAGCCCCTGTACACGTGCGTTCAGTGGGTGAAGCTGTTTTAGCTGCGGAACAACTAATAACAGTAGCAAAAGAAGAAACCCGTGCGCGCATGGAGGAAAGAAATAGTGCTGAACGGGCTGAACTACTACGTCAGCTAGGCGCTGACGAATCAGATACTCGCAACAGGCAAACCCGTGCGCGACTACGTGAACTCGAAGAAGAACAAAAACGCCGCGCAACCCGAGCAATACACGACACTTTAGACCGTGCCCTCGTAGATTTACTTGCCATATATCGTGACGTGCTCATGATCCAGCTTAAGACAGGACAAGACCTCATTAACGTGGATTTAGAGGATCTTGTTCATCAGAACGCTCAGCACACAACACCATGTCATACTCTGAACGCTATTACAGCAATTGAAGTAGCTCGCCGTCGCTTAACTGCGAATGTGCAACCTCAGTTACTTTTGGAAGATATGATGATGGCTTTGCGTCCAGCCAGTGAAAACTGACAAATACAAGCCATATCCGTATGTGCCCGCGTTATCTGACTGAAATAAATCACAGCACCCGTTTTTTTATCAACCGGTAGGGTAGACGTATGAATCATCAAGCTCCCAAATGGCCTGCAGTCATCTCAATTATTGCGATCTGCATAGCCGCCATACAGTTCTGCGCCATCACAGGAATCGCATACACTCTGCTTGTTTATATGCCACAGAATGACGAGAACTCTGCATCGGTGCACCCAACGCCTACCCCGTCGCACGACCTACCGAAACTTGATGGGAGTATTGAAAGTTTCTACTCACAGCCTGTGCAATGGTCTGTATGTGACCCACAGAAAATTACAAAAGAAACCTTGCCGCAGCCTAAAAATCCATCAGAATACGAATGTGCGCGCGTACAAGCCCCTGTGAACTGGGAAGAACCCGAAGGGGAAACTCTGCAGTTGGCCTTAGCTATTCACAGAGCAAAAGACTCAACTGGTGAAGCTTTATTTTTTAACCTTGGTGGACCAGGCGGTGCAGCAGTTAGCTCCATTGCGAACCAAGTGGAAGAAAACCTCGGCAAAGCACTCACAGAAAAATACGACATTGTTGCCCTTGACCCGCGCGGCGTGGGAGATTCAACACCACTGAAATGTCTGACAGATGAAGAACGGGATAAAAAGAACGCCGGTGACACGTCAGCAGATACTTCCGCAGATAAAACTCCTGAACAAATCGTAAGCAAGGCTCGTCAAGAGGCAATCGATTATGCGAAAGGCTGCGAAACACACTCAGGCAATCTTTACAAATACGTTGATACAGTCTCTGTTGCAAAAGATTTCGACATGGTTCGAGCCCTCCTACAACAAGACAAACTGAACTACCTTGGCTACTCCTACGGCACATTCCTTGGAGCAACATATGCTGATAATTTCGCCGATAAAGTAGGTCGTTTCGTCCTCGATGGAGCAGTTGATCCTGCAGCTGATGTCAACACTGTATCCTCGCTGCAAATGCGAGGATTTGAGGAATCAATTCGTCACTGGGCGCAAGATTGTTTAACAAGCGCCGCATGCCCTTTGAAAGGAAACATAGATGAGGCCATGCAACAGATGGCCCGCTTCCTGCAACGCCTCGAAAAAAGCCCTGTAAGCACCCAAAATCCGGCCCGTCCTTTAACGCAGAACCTTGCATTAACTTCAATCATCGGGTTGATGTACTCAACGGATACTTATGACATTTTGACACAAGGAATGACCCAAGTTTTACAGGAAAATGACGGAACAACATTACTGTTTGTTGCAGATCTACTGAACGACCGTCATACAGATGGCTCATATGATGGCTCCTCATCGGATGCCTTAAATGCGGTGAATAATTTGGACTATACGCCCGTGGGAACAATTGAAGAATGGGCTGCCGAGGCTGAAAAATTAAAATCAGAACTTGTAGTCATGGGGCCTTTTGCTGGATGGGCTTCAGCAGGTTTGGAAGCATGGCCCACAACCCATGCGCAACGCCATGAAGTACGTGCAGCGGGGGCTGCTCCAATTGTGGTCGTGGGAACCACGCATGATCCGGCGACACCGTATGTCATGTCCCAATCATTAGCGCAGCAACTAGAATCAGGTGTTCTCGTGAGCTGGGAAGGGTGGAATCATACGGCGTATTCCGCGAAAGGATCACGTTGTGTTGCTCAAGCTGTTGAATCGTATTTTACTAACGGCACAGTCCCTGAAAATGGTGTGATGTGCACAGACTAAAGGGGAATCTCTAAGGAATCCAGACAGTAAGTAATGCATTGGGGGCGGTAACGATTACCGTCCCCAACTCGCATCCGTTATCCCTCACCTTGCAGAATATGCCCCTGCTCGATGATGCCACCTTGTTCACCTAAAGTGACATTACCTCGGATGGAAACTTCAGCGCCGAACTCCCAATCACCCTTCACAATGAATGAGGACGCTTCACGTAAAGAAGGAGCCTGCGGAATGCGACGATCAAATTCTGAAATGGTCTTATACGCGCTGCTCAGTGAGACTTCCGGAGTAGTTTCAACGCGGGCCACCAGCTGACCTTGCTCATCCAAATCGTACACATCAGAGCGCAACAGAAGTAATTCATTGGTGGTTTTCACAGGTAGGAAACGGGAACGATCCACGCAAATAGCAGTTGCACCGGGGAAAACCTCAATAGCCGCACCCATAGCTGTTTCAATTTGAAGAACCGCTGGCGAATCTGAGCGCGTCGGATCAACGGTTTTTTGGTTGCGAATCAGAGGAAGCCCCAGCACTGAATTGCCTTGAGCGAGGCGTTCACGTAACGCTTGCAAGTCAAACCACAGATTATTCGTATGAAAAAACGGGTGACGGAACTCGTCAGTGAAATAGTGCATATCCTGGTCCGGGGTTTGCGCCGTATCACGCAAAATCAATTGACCATCCGACTTACGTACAGCTAAATGGCCGCCCTTCTTATCGTTTACGGTGCGACGACACACTTCCGCAGCGTAAGGAGCCCCCGTGCTTGCGAACCAGCCGGCAATACGCGCATTTGGTACGGCTCCTAGATTGTCCCCATTAGAGATACACGCATAACGGTAACCGCCAGTTAAGAGCGCATCCAGAACACCTGAAGCTAAAAGCGCAGTGTACAGGTCCCCGTGACCAGGAGGACACCACTCCAGCGAAGGATCCTGCGGCCATTGCACAGGGGTGAGGTCATCGGCGCGTAGCTTTGGTTCTTGGTTCTGCTGGAAAGTGAGCGGAAGCCCTTCCACAGCCAGTTGCGGGTAGCGTTGCAAATACTGCACAGTGTCCGTATCTGTACGGAAGGAAGTCATGAATAGCAGAGGCAGGCCCGCGTTGTAGCGTTGCCGCATAGACAGGACTTGTTTGGCGATTAGATCGAGGAAGTTCAGCCCGTCACGTACTTCAAGCAGAGTTTTTGCGCGGTCCAGTCCCATGGAAGTTCCCAAGCCGCCATTGAGTTTAATAATGGCGGTTTTTGCGATTGCTTCCTGCTGAATGTGCGCTGGTACGTCCAGCTCATCCAGCATCGGCGGGTTCACGTAGGGATCAATTGAGTCTTCAGGAATCATGCCGGTCACACCTGATTCCAACTGCCCGTAATAGTGGGTGAAAACGTCAATTGCTGCCTGCGGAACACCAGCATCATGCATTTTCTGCTGTGCAGCCAGCAAACCTGTCTGGGACATGGCTACTCCTTCGTTTGAATCGAGCCTTCCTCCTAGCTTATCGGGTTTTCCAAGTGCGCCCCAGAGTCCTTTGTCTGGTTATGCTGGGAAGTGCTCTGACTGGATCTGTCACCTTAGTCATCGGCTTGCCGTTATCTGGTTATGTGGGGAAGGGTTGGTCGTCACTGTGCCCGTATAAAATGCCTGCCTCTTTTCCTGCTTGCGGGAAGGGGAAGACTGACGCGTAATCCCCAACAATGGACCTACTGCTTTTTCTTGCCTGCGGGAGGAAGATGAGTATGCATCCTCCCGCAGTCACTTCAATGTATCAATTTCGGAAACCGTGTACAGGTGAAGGAATGATCCCACCTCGTCTCATAAAAGCTTCGCTCGAATATGGACTTACGGCCATAACCGGTGCTTTACCTAACAAGCCGCCGAACTCCACCATGTCGCCCTCGTGAGTGCCGGGTGCAGGAATAATGCGTACAGCAGTTGTCTTGTGATTCATCACGCCAATTGCAGCTTCGTCAGCAATCATTCCGGCAATAGAAGAAGCAGGTGTATCGCCAGGCACGGCAACCATATCTAGACCTACCGAGCAAATAGCTGTCATTGCTTCAAGTTTTTCTAAAGAAATTGCGCCAAGTGCAGCGGCCTCGATCATCCCTTCATCTTCTGAGACGGGGATAAAAGAACCAGAAAGCCCGCCTACACGTGAACAAGCCATCAATCCACCCTTCTTGACTGCATCATTCAGTAAAGCAAGAGCGGCAGTAGTGCCGTGAGCACCTACACGTTCAAGGCCCATTGCCTCTAAAGCACGAGCCACAGAATCACCTACCTCAGCCGTAGGTGCAAGCGAAAGATCAACGATTCCGAATTCCACATCCAAACGTTGAGCAGCTAAGCGACCCACCAGCTCGCCCATTCGAGTCACCTTAAAAGCCGCCTTCTTCACAGCTTCAGCGACATCATCAAAAGGGCGGCCCGCGACATCATCAATTGCACGTTTAATAACACCGGGGCCAGAAACTCCCACAGAAACCACGCAATCAGGCATCTCAACACCATGGAAAGCGCCCGCCATGAAAGGATTATCACCAACCGAATTGGCGAAAACAACAAGTTTTGCTGCGCCAAGCCCAC
This sequence comes from Schaalia sp. lx-100, assembly GCF_021083625.1. NCBI lineage: Bacteria > Bacillati > Actinomycetota > Actinomycetes > Actinomycetales > Actinomycetaceae > Schaalia > Schaalia sp. lx-100. Next base: position 110,660 of record NZ_JAJNRP010000004.1, read on the forward strand.
CCTTACTGGTTTGAGCGGTTTCAACGATGATTTCACCCATCCGTGCAACGGCTTCCATGTTGATGCCAGCGCGAGATGAACCAATGTTGACTGATGAGCACACAATGTCAGTTCCAGCAAGCGCCTGAGGAATCGAATTGATGAGGGCGCGGTCGGCGGGAGTCATCCCCTTATCGACCAGAGCTGAAAAGCCTCCGACAAAGTCTACGCCTACAGCTTTGCCAGCTGAATCAAGCATCTGTGCCCATGAGGTCAGATCTGTTTCACCGCATGCGGCAGCGACCAGTGCTATCGGTGTTACTGAAATTCGTTTATTAATGATCGGTATGCCAAGCTCTGCTTCAATTTCTGAGGCAACTTCAACAAGGCGGGCTGCGCGTGAAGTAATGCGGTCATAGCAACGTTGTCGTGCGCGTTCGCTGTCACTATCAGCGCAGTCAAGTAAAGAAATACCCATCGTGACTGTGCGGATGTCTAAACGGTCTTCCGCGATCATATGGATGGTTTCAAGAATATTTTGTGCGGTATTCATAGTCATGATCGGATCTTAAAGCCTATGCATTGCGTCAAAAATTGCTTCCGACTGGATACGGATTTCCAGTCCTTCATTACGTCCGATTTCACCCATTGCAGTATTCAAATCAGGCAAGGAAATACTGTCCTCATTGAACTCGATCTGAAGAATCATTGTGAAGTAGTTTCCCATTAAAGTTTGGGACACGTTGAGAATATTCGCTTCTTGACGGGCCAGCCCCGTGGCGACGGCCGCGATAATTCCCGTGTGGTCAAGTCCTGTAACAGTCATAATTGCTCGCATTCTTCTAGTGTGGCATGAGCGAGCGATCCGATGCTGGGCAGTATGGCATGGTGGTATTCGTTTGTGGGTATCCGAAAGGGCGTTGGTTTTGTTTGGTTCCTTATGGGGAAGTGGGGTGCCAACACCTCATCACACTACGCACAATCGCACTGTTCCTTAGGGGGAGTACCCACTCACACGATCAAACGGGCGAAGAAAGCCACCGTTCCTTAGGGGGGGCAAATGTGCATTTGTGAGGGCGGCCACTCATGACACCGTTCCTTAGGTTGGGGGAGGGAGGAGTGTTTTGGCCTGTAGGCTCATGAAAGGTGGGGAAGAATATAGAAGGTCAGTTCATTAGAGGAAATTGAAGCCCGGAATACCAGTGATTTTGCTAGTTGCCTATCGCCGTGTAGTAGCGATAAGCTGGAAGAAACATATAGCGGGCAGTGGTTTTAATTATGTGACTATCCTTGTGTTGCCAAGGCCCCGCAGGACCGTGCGGACCGTTGATTTTCCGCAGAAAATCAACGATTCGAGCCACCTGTGGGAATCGAACCCACGACCTATTCATTACGAGTGAATCGCTCTGCCGACTGAGCTAAGGTGGCGCCGGCTATGCTCCTCATGTATACGAGTAAGCAGGGTTTACTCTAGCGGGATTAGTCTTTTGGGGCAAACCTGACGCTAGTTTGAACAAATGGTGTTTGTCACCTCATGCCTGTAAATCCTTGCGTGCATGTAAAAGGATGAAGCAGCAACCTGCACACAAGAGCAAAGTGGACATCCTGAGAAAACCAATGGTATTGCTACCTGTTCGCGCTAATGGTTGAGGCATGAGTGATCGTGGCGGAGGTTCTGTAGGTGGTGTTGGTGGTGTTGGTTCTGCTGGTGGTGTTGGGGGTTGTGGGGGTGTTGGCGGGTTGGGGGTTGTGATGGTTTGGTCTTGGTCGTTGATGTCGGTGTGAACAGTTATGGTGCGTCCTTGGTGTGTGGCCCGCTCAAAGACCACGGTAGTGCGCCCAGCAAGGAGGCCCCCGTCCACCGTGAAGGTCACAGTTTCGCACCCGGAGGACTCATAGGGTGTGAATGCGCGTGTCGCGCTCAGGATCTGGCCGTCCTCGTTCGTGATTGCTTGCTCGGTGCTTTTGTCCATGAGCGTGCCAGTGAGCACGTACTCTTTACCGGTAGCAAGGTTCTCGTAGCACACCTGGTCATTAATTATCACCGGCCCCGTAGGAGAAAGCTCTTTGTCCCCATCGGCCCCGTCCGTCGCACTGGTGTGCAGCACAGGAACGTCAGGAGCTTGGACCGTGTACTGCTCGCTTGTGTCCTCCACGCTTGTGCTTAACGCTTTTACTCGGTCATCTCCTGCAAACGAGGTAACAAACACGTATGTGCCTTGAGGATTACCGCTCTTGGTCTTAAAAACAGTAGAACCAACACTAGGGTAATACCCGTTTTTAGCGGGGATACTCACCTTCCCAATAAGCTCGGCTTTGGAACGATTAGCTTCAACAACATCAAGACCCTTGGGGAAAAACAACAATTCCTGATCGAGCTGTTTGGTATCGGCCTGAAACCCTGCGCCACCGGCAAAATCAGGGTGATTATCCGGCAAGCCACTCACGAACACGTCATCAACCAAATACGTGCCGCTTTTTGTGATCTTCTGACTGATCGCGGTATCCACACTCAACGGATAACGCACCGAAGCAGTTTCTGTGTCAATACCGTAATCATCTGCCCAATCCGCATGAACCAGCAGCGAAACAGGGTACGTTTTACCGCCCGCAGTCACAGTGTGAGTCTGATTGTTTTTCACCACGCGCCACACCCAGGTAACAAACCCGCCAAAAACATCCTCAGACACGCTCGCGCGAGCAGAATACGTGCCCGGCCCCGTAGCTGTAAAACTCGCCGTAGCAACCGGACGCGCCCCCTCAGGGACACTCGCGCCTCGCTCCGGTAAAGTCTGGCCCACAAGGTATGCGCTGCCCTCAAAGACCACAGGAACAGGCTCACCATCCAACACCATCCACTCACCCGAACCATAAGCAGTATCAGCCGAAACCGTCACAGTATCACTGACACTTACCCCATCCACAACCTTACTACCCGCCACATCCGAAACCGCCCGCGGCTGAAAATCAAAAATCACACGCCACGACGGACCAGAAACCGTCTCCTCCTCAGGATCAGCACTCCCCGGATTGCCGTAAGAAAGAGTGTCCTGAACCTTGCCATCAATCCCATACTTCGTCAACGTGCGACGTGCGCGGGTGTAATGATACTCTGCAGTAACTAAACCGTTTCCTGTGGCTACCCATTCCGCAGTCAAGGGTTCAGATGTGGTAACACCGCTCCACGTGTCTGTGCCGTTTTCTTTGAAAACGGCAGGGCCAGTAAGCCTGAGTGTCACCGGAATGCCAGCGACATAGCTTCCATCATTGTTCATGACGGAGATGTTTTTGATTGTGCCTTCGCGGTGCCCATCGCCTTCTACTTCGCCGTTTTGGTAGGAGACGGCAGCAGAGGCGCGGGCTTCGCGCGCGAATTTCTCAGCTAAAGTCAAGACTTGGGGCTGCTGCTCTTGTGTGCGCTCGTATAAGAGTTTGAGGGCGACAGGCACAGTGTTGACCGCGTTGACCTCAAAATTCATATGAATAAGAAAAGCGAGAGCCGCGCGAGTATCAGCTTCTTCAATCATCTGATACTTGTCTAAAAGATAAGCCATTTGAGCAGTTGTCACATCAAACTGGTCAGGCCCACCCATGTGAGAATCCGCAAGCGTGGCAATAGTTGTGACAGGAGTAGAAGAATCAGGAGCAGGAACACCAAGCTGAATACACCACGCCGGATACTTTTGATCCGTACCAGCAGGCGGTGTAATAGCAGCAAGCCAACCAACAGTAAGCCCGCCCGCCCCTTTAATCTCATAGCCAGGACCCATCTCAGCCGCCTGAGAAGCAGGCGGCGTTAATGTCGAAACAGCAAAAAGCGTACCGCCCACCACCACAGAGGCCACCAGAGCCGCTAGAATAGAACGCAGTCGTGATCTGCGCGCACAAAACACGCGAGTAGTAGACATCAGAAAAGACTTCCTTTCACCTGATGGATATTCCCTTGCACAACCCCTCACCTACGGGTGAAGCTTCCTACGGCATTTAACCCGCAGGTAAGGGGAAAACTCATGCGAACGTCGCAGATCACGACGCTCTTATACCTATTGATTTATACGCAATATTCAGTTATAAGACTGTGAATACATCTGTATGTGTAGGAACAAATATTCGACTATCCGTTCCTGCAACTAGCGGCCTAGTTGCAGGACACTAAAACCTGCTCGGTGTTTCCATGGCTGTCCCCACGGCTTTCCCAACACATATCAGAAATATTTTCAACCCATCCACCACTGTTTCCGGTGCCAGTATTCGCTGCCGGTTGCGGGGCAGGTGGTGCGGGTTGCGGAGCAGGAGTAGCATTACCGCCACTGGTTCCTTGAGGCGCGGTATAAGTGGTATTACCAGCATTACGTGAAACCGCAGGAGCGCTACTTGCAGCAGGACTTCCACCACCAACACCCGCAGCATCGCTAGAAGATGCCCCCTCATTCGCACTATCAGCTTGCTCACGCAAAGCATCTGCTTCTTTATGCGCGTCAGTGATAGCTTGCGCAAGTTCCTTGACTGGCCCTGCAAGCAGCGTGGGGATGGATTCGCATGTTTTCTTTTGCTCACCCATGCGCGCAGCTAACGCCTTCAGATCCCCAGTAGAAGCACTCGAATCAAGCATACTTAAAGTGGGGACAGCGTGCGTCTCAACAACCTCACGCAGCGCGTTCGTGGCCGCCGCGACATTTTCACTGCCCGCCACATCGCCACCAACCGCCTCCTCAAGCTGAGCGCGAGCCTCCTCAACTTTCTCACTCGCTACTACACACGCGCCACGCGCACCCTCATAAGCCTCCTGCACAGCAGCATACGCGGCCACATGAGAACGATGCGCCACCCACTGCCACACCCCAAGACCCGCCACAACCACAGCACACACACTCAAAGCCACAACCACAACACGCCAACGACGCTGACCCCGCTTGCCTGACACGCCCGGCACACTACCGCCCCCAACAGGAACACCCGCAGGCACACCCGCCACACTCGTTTCAATATTTTCAGTACTCATAATCATGCTCTCCTGTGTATTGATATGCACTATGCATGTTGGGATGGTGAATATGTTTCATATTAAGGGATACCTGTGTAATAAGTAGAGTATTTGAATCCTGCTTCCCCTTGACATTTAGGTCGCGGTGACCTCAATCAGAGGGGATTTCCTCAACAGTTGGGTCAAGGCGACTTCAATCAAGATGGCATGACCTCAATATTCAAATTGAGCGGAATCGATCAGGTTTTCTCAATAGGCGTTCCTCTTTCAGTAGGTAAGCAGGTCAATCTTTTTGTGTAGTTCACGTGTTCTTACGTTTAGTTTGGGGTATATGTCCTCAAAGAACAAAGAGAATAACAGGGGTTGTGGATAAAAAATTAGTGCCTGTGGATAAGTGTTATCAACGCTGAAAAACGCTCATCATGGAAACAGGCGTGAAATAAGCGCACGATGTCGCATAGCTGAAAGGAAAATACGCATGACAAGCTGCTACGTAGCATCGTATAGGTCCCAGATGTCTTACATAAAGCACGATGCCTCGGAAATTTGCCAAGCGGTTACAGAAAAGTTGCTGATAGAGGTGTCGAATATGACCTCAAAGAAAGAGCAGAACAGCAGCGCAGACGAATAAGCGCCTTAAAAGGCTGGGGCACAGGAAAAGAGTTAGAAATGAAAGAAAACACCACCGATATATATGAGGATAATACTTGCCTGCATCTGAGGGATATGATGCAAAAATTTGAAAAAATTAATCGCTCCCCTCGGGTTCAGCGTTTAATTCGGGCAATAGAAGCACCAGGGTTCATATCCTCAGCATCATGTAAAAATTCTGCTGCAGGCTCCTCATATGAAATTCCAACAAGAGTGTTGTCTTGGAAAATAAAGGAAGTTAATGATGCTAGGGAACATTGACGTGATAAAGGAGAGTGAGGTAATGGTTGTCCTAACGCGAAACGACGCAGAGTTTCAATAGGCATTTGATGCGATACTAAAACCGCCTCATGCCCTTTTACTTGTTGTAAAGCGTGTGACAGGGCTGCACTCATGCGCGAAACAACATCACTGTAAGGTTCACACCATGAGGGAGTGAACGGATGAATATAGTGCTTCCAGTTACGAGGATGTGCTAACTGCCAACGATTCGCATTGACCGCCACTCCCTCAAAAACTGATTCCACTTCGATGAGGAGCGGATCGCATTCAACGGACAGATTGAAAGCCCTCGCAATAGGTGCAGCGGTTTGTTGAGCGCGCAACAAAGGGGAGGCAATAACAGCAACAATGTCGCGCTTTTGCTGCTCTAAATGGGTTGCAACTGTGCGTGCCATCATGTGACCGCGTCGGGTCAATTGGAAACCAGGGAGGCGTCCGTACAGTATTCCATCAGGATTATTGACTTCTCCATGGCGCATCACGTGAATAATTGTCGTTGTCATATCCCTAGTGTCGCATGTTCATTCTTGTGAGTCTTAGGGAACAGAGTAAAGAATGCAAAAATGGCGGATTAAAGAGTTATAAGGAGCTATATGCGAGCTACATGAGGTGGAAATAAAACACTACGATATGGGGGTGCTGGAGTGAGTGCGCCACGATACGGGCTACTGAAATAATCATCCATGCGCGCGAACGTGACCTCACAAAACATCACGATATGGGGGTGCTGCTCTCGCTTATCCGTTGGGGCATGGTCCGTGATACAAAACATCACGATATGGGGGTGGAGCTAGAGGTCAAAAAGGCTTTGGGGATTGATAAGTTAGATAAATGATTAACTAGTACGGTTCAGCTCAGAAGGAGTCTCAAACACTCATTTCATCCTGAAAACAGGAAAGTGGCAGACGTTTTGTTGCTTCGTATGATTTATTTGCTGGAATCCTGAGGATTTTCTGGTTCGTTTTCATGCGCCGTGCCGTTGGCATCAGTTGAAGAATCGTTGAGAGATTCATCCTGAGAAGTGTCCTGATGTGAAAGTGGGTTATCTGATTTTTGGTTGGAAGTATTCGTTTCTTGTGACCGTTGTCGCTGGATTTCTCGTTGCAACTTGAACAAAAACTCAGGGTCATCATCAGGAGCTACAGGGGAAGCAGACGGCGTGTTTTTGTGTTGATTTAACGGATTATCACCAGAAAAAAGGGCGCCGAGTCCGTTTCCGCTTTCTGCTGCGGCAATAGTGCGCACAATAATCCAAGCCACCGCGCCTAAAGCAAAAGTAGGTGCTGTCAGCACAATGATGAGTAGCCACACGATACGAGGTAACTTGCCAGGCATTTCATCTTCTGAGGTACGCGCCCAATCAGCAATGGCATATACGATAACTGCGATCCAAGCAACGAATAAAAGAACTCTGAGCACGTGACGATACTAGGTCAGATTGTTCGGCCCTGCCGGATATGACCTGACTAAATCCGGATATGACCTGACCAAATGAGGGATCTCACCGAAAAAACGCATGAGAAAATCGCATGAGCATGAAGCCAGACAGCAGCTTATGCTCCTCAAATATTAAATATTTTAGGAAAAGCGTGCCTCATATGTCCCATAACCCAAAACGCAACAAAAGACTGGGGCTAATAGGCAAAGATCAGGAGTAAAGAAGCATAAAAACCTATCAGAAAGAAGCAGGAAAGGAGCGTGTCTGCGATGCGTTCACGCATAACCGTAGATGCATATGCCAAATATAAGTTCAGCTACACAACATCTGCGCAGATGCGACGAAAGCCCACAATAACATTGCAAAACCTGTGAGCTTCAACGAATGTATCCACTGCCCAGCTTCACATGCGCGATAGGCTCGCACAACTGGCATCAAAGCAAAAGCCAACCACAGAAATAGCGCAATAAAAGCACAGCCTACAAATACCCACGATCCGTTACTGTGAAAGGCCAGTCCTGAACCTCCCAAGCCTGTAATCACCGTAATAATGACCAGCCCTATCACGGGCATTAAAACGCATACAGCAAAAGCTCTCAACGACCACTGCCGCCCCATACGGACAACAAGTGTGCGCTTACCGCTGGCCTTGTCTCCGTCTATATCCCGCAAATTATTCACTATCAACATAGCGACGGATAACAAACCTAAACAAGCTCCACATACCCACACCCACCATGGAGCGCGTAAAGCCTGAACCCACGTAGTTCCTACACACGCCATCAGACCAAAGAAAATAAAAACCATGATTTCGCTGAGGCCAACCCCCATGTAACCATAGGGATTTTTACCGCCCGTATAAAACCAGGCAGCGGCAATAGCTGCAAGCCCCGCGCATATCAGCCACCACTGGCCAGACAACCACAGCAATACCAGGCCAGCTATTCCAGCTAACATGAAACACGCCAAAGCAGCCATCAAAACACTGCGAGGAGCAGCGATGCCACCTCCTGTCAGGCGAGGCGGACCTACGCGATCATCATCTGTGCCGCGAATCCCATCGGAATAGTCATTTGCGTAATTCACTCCGACCTGCAAAGCAAGAGCCACAAGTAACGCTAACAGTGCGCGTATAGGGGACCATGCGCCTAGGTAAAATGCCGCACTTGTCCCCACAAACACAGGCGCAGCAGCAGCCGGAAGTGTGCGAAAACGGGCACCTTCGATCCATGCGGCACGAATATTTACAGCCGCAGGTGAGTCAGTCTTTACAGCCGCACTTACGTTAGGTGAAGGCTCTGCGCCAGGTAAGGAACCTTTGTCGCGCGAAGTGTCAGCTTGAAGGAAAGGAGCGCGAATATCTGCGGATATGCAGTTACTTGTCTGTGAATCCGAGGAGGAAGGAGAGTCAGAAGGTGAGCCAGAAGGTACACCAGAAGAAGATCCAGAAGGTGAGCCAGAAGGAGAGGGAGACATCATCGGTGCCATTCCTTTACTTGACCAAGCAGACTGGTTGTATGCAAAACGTTCAGGTGACGTGCCGGAAGTGCGCCTAAACTATTTGCCTTTGCCGTATCTGCAGTGCGTACTTGCATGACCCCGCTGTTTGTCGGAGGCAAAAGCTCTGCTTCCGTATCGGTGCTGCTTGCTACTACCGCCGCAACAATGTCGCGTACAGCAGCCCTATCCACTTTTCCGACAGCTAATCGAGGCAAATCACGAGTGAAAATAATTCGACGCGGAGCACAATGCCGTTCCATACGTTGTGCCACATATTCACGTAAAGCGGGCCCGTCACGCTCAGCGCAAATATCAGGCCAATAGTCACCAACCGCTACATGCGCAACAACTTCATGCCCCCATTTCGCATGAGGGAAACCTAATACGTGACAGTCTTGCACCAATGGGTGTGAGGATAATACGTGAGTGACGGCCTGAAGTGGCACATTCATTCCGCCAGAAATAACGATATCGTCAATGCGGCCAAGGATATTCACGCAGTTTTTTGCGTCAATAGATCCGATGTCCTGTGTTATTAAAGGTTCATGCCGGTGGTCAGCTAAAGGACCTTCATTTAGATAGCGTGTAAACATAGTGGGGCCGCTGAGTATGATCCGGCCTTCGTGCTTATTCTGCTGATCTTCGTTTTCACTTCGCTTTTCGTTATATGAAGGCTCTGCCTCGTGGTCAGTGGTATCAGTGGTAATAGATGAGTTAAAAGGTTCGATTTGTACTTCTGTACCTGGAAGTGCTTTGCCATCGTAAATGCAGCCGCCGCATGTTTCAGTCATGCCGTAGGTGAGGATAAGGCGAATGCCTCGTGCGTGGGCAGCTTCATGTAAGTCCTGAGGGCAGTGTGCGCCGCCAACTAATACGCCCGACAGTTGCGCAAGCCCGCTGGCTACTTCATCGCATGCGAGACAGGCGTGTAGTTGTGTGGGGACTAATGAAATATAGCCTGGAACATTCGGGTCTTGTGTGGCTCCTCTGAGGGCGGGTAGGAGTTTTTCCGGTGAAAAACCTGCACTAGTATCCACAATTTGCGGTGGGAAACCAGCAGCAACGGCGCGAAGTAAAACCATAGCGCCTGCGATGTGATGGGTCGGGAGGGCTAATATCCATCTGCCGGGGCCTGACAATGCCTCATGTGTGGCCTGAGCTGAGTGTAGAAGGGCTTGAATACTTATCCCCACCCATCGTGGTCGTCCGCTTGAACCCGATGTGCTCATAATGAGGTCAACATTTTCCACAAGTGCGGGATCGTCAATGAAATCGGAGAGCTCAGGAAAATCTGCTGGCGGGAATATCTGAGGCATGTCGTAGGCAGATGTTCGTAGCGTGCCAGGAGGAACATCCCGAGGATTACGGATAACGAGGACTGTGTGAGGGGCAGGATGATTGGGGTTATCTGCGCGTTCAGAGTGAAGTTCAACGATTTTGTGAATACCAGCGTGTGCGAGGGCGACGGCTCCGATGGACGTTCCGCCGGGAACCATGATAATACGAGGCTTGTTCATCCAAAGCTTTCTGAGAGAAAAGTTCTGTGTGTACTGTAGCTGCCTGTGCGAAAGAGTGCACATTGAGAAAATTGATGAGTTCACGTTGCAGATAAGTGAAGTGAAGGTCCGTGTGGAGGCGAGGCGGCCCTCAGCGGCCCTCAGTGGGTCCTTATACGGAGGGAAATGTGAGAGCGGGGCGTATCCACCCACCGCTCGGGCAAGGCGGATCTGCATACAGAGGGAAATGTTGCGCCTACGTAATTGGGGGCGCTTGCGGAAAATAAGTGGCCAAGGACATAGGCGAGGTAGGTGAATATTTTGTGAATGAAAACTCTACTTGTTATGGCAGGTCGCTATTATGGTGTTATGGCTCGTGAAAGTGTAAAAAAGGTCGTTATCATTACATCGGCAGTTATTGGTGGCCTTCTGGTCCTTGGTGCTGCCGGGGGTACTGCTTATGCACTGCATTATTCGGAGCGTGCTCTGCCGCGCACAACGATTGCGGGCCATTCGATCTCAGGTTTAGATCGTGCAGCAGTTGAGGGTATGGTGAAACAGCTTGCTGATGACACGGTTCTGACTATTGATGTTGCAGGAAAAACTCAGACGGCTTCTTTGGCGGATATGGGGTTCAGCATCGATGTGCCTGCGACCGTGGATGGTATTTTTGCTCCTAATGCTTCAGTGATGCAACGTTTTACGGCATTGACGCGCGCGAAAAATATTGAGCCAGTTGTTGTGCGCGATAACAAAAACCGTGATTCTTTCATTGAAAAGATTCGTGACCTTGCTGGTGAAGCGGTTGTGCAATCGCAGGTTGTTTCCAACGATCAGGGTGTTTTTACCGTGTCGCCAGGAAAAGCCGGTAAGGATATTGACCGTTCTGCTCTTGAGGTGGCAATGGATGAGGCCGCGAATATGTTGGCAGCTCATGCTGTTACGGTCAATGTAAAAGAGGTGGAGCCAACGATTACTACAGATAAAGCCCAAGCTGTTGCTGATGAAGCAAACGCGATGGCATCTGTGGATCTGACGATTACGGATGGTGTTGACAACTATCAGCCGAATCTCGTTCAAAAAGCGTCATGGATCACCGTGAAAGAGGAAAACGGAAACCTGGAAAATCCAATTGTCGCTCTCGATAAGGTGCGTGAATGGGTGGATAAAGCCGCGGATCTTGCGAAACTTGATCCGCAGCCGGGTATTGATAATGTCGATGCGAATGGGACCGTTCTTGTTCATGCGAAGAAGGCTCGTGATGGTCTTACTGTGAATAATGCTGAGGCAATGACAGATGCCTTATCACAAGCAATGACCAATAAAACCAGTTACAGTGGAAAATTCGAGTTTGATCGCCATACGCCAGAAAATCTGACTCGTCCTGTTCTTGCGGGTTATCAGAATTACGTGTATCCGGCCTCTGAAGGTGAAAAATGGGTGGACGTGAATCTGACAACTAACACGGCAACCGCTTATGAGGGGTACAACGTTGTTCACGGTCCCGTGTTGATTAACCACGGCGCTGTTGGCAAAGAAACGGTTGAGGGAACCTATCAGATTTACTTGAAGTACGAGAAACAGACAATGGGCTGTGTTCCAGGCTATGACTACTGTGTGAAGGACGTTCCGTGGGTGATGTACTTCGTGGGTTCCTACGCTTTGCACGGAACACCGTGGCGTGAAGTATTCGGTACCGGTCAGTCGGAGGGTTCCAGCGGGTGTGTGAACCTGCCAGTTCCTGAAGCAAAATGGTTTCACGGTTGGACGGAAATTGGGACAACCGTGGTCACTCATCACTGAGTGTGCGGCTGAAGCTGTCTGCCTATGATATTCACAGCGGACAGGCTTCTTTCCCCTGAAGGTTGAGGCCTTCATGTGAGCGCATATGCCACATCTGGGTTTCCTTTGCTCCTGAAGGTTGAGGTGGCTCTGAATTTTGAGGATGCGCTGCTCTTGGCGCGCGTGCTATGTGCCGCTCAATGCTGAAGAAAGCTATGCGTGCAGCTACAATCTATTCAAAATTAAAGTTTTTAGCGGCCTGTAAGCACAGCTAAAAACCTGAAATCTTCTGGAGGAAACAATGACTTACACAGTGGCCTATATTGTCGGCTCAATTTCAAAAAATTCCCTCAATCGACGTCTTAGTCAAGCCCTCATTACTCGAGCCCCACAAAACCTTACTTTCACTGAAGTTACTATCGCTGACCTACCGTTATACAACCCGGATCATGATGCTCATTTTCTGCCTCTTGCTGCCGAAAAGAAAGCAGTAATTGAAGCGTCTGACGCTTTAATGATCGTGACACCTGAATACAATCGTTCAATCCCCGGTGTCCTTAAAAATGCTATCGACTGGTTCTCACGTCCATGGGGTCACGGAAGTCTGGGTGGCAAACCCACCTTGGTTGCCGGTGCTTCAGTTGGCCCTATGGGTGCTGCGTTTGCGCAAGATGATCTGAAGAAAATCTTGACCTTCTTTAATGCGCATCTGCTAGGTCAGCCTGAACTGTACATTAACCTTACTGGTGATGATTTTGCAGATGACGGCCATATTTTGCGTGAAGGAACAGATGCTTTCCTTGCGGGCGCAATGCAAACTTTCGCTGCCCACATTGAAGCAACGCTGCGCTGAGCTTAAGGAAACGTGAGGGTTTATCACAGCGGCACTGTTTTGCTGAAAAATAGCTCAGCATGATGGGTGAAAGAGCAGCTTTCCACTGTGAAAGCCCTATGATTCGCGGGCACAGGATTTATTTGCGTACTGTAGTAGCCAAAACGGTAAAGAAGTCTGTGGATAATTTCTGTGCCTGAGTCCTATATGTGATGTAAGGCCTGCTGTCATGAGTTGCATGAGGGCAGGGTGAATAGGATAAGATTGGGCGTTGTCATTCGGTGACATAAAAGTAAATACGGGCTGTGGCGCAGTTTGGTAGCGCACTTGACTGGGGGTCAAGGGGTCGCAGGTTCAAATCCTGTCAGCCCGACGTTTTGCCCGGAATCTCAACGATTGAGGTTCCGGGCTTCATCGTTGACAGGGCGATCCTATGTTGAATCCTATGTTGAGATTCAGAGTTCTTTTCACCTCAACTGAGAGTGAATCCAACGAGCGCGCCGAAGGACAATCCAAACGAACAAAGCGGCAATACCAACAGTGCCTAGGGCGATAAGAGTCTTGCTCGCCAGGTACTAGCGTTTAATAGTGAGGAAACACTACTTTTCACAGGCGACACCATCACCATCACGGTCGAGCTTGCTCCGATACCCAGGTTCCCCTCGGTAAATAGGGGCCACACCTGCTGCTTTAGCTTCTGCGCAATTCGCGTAGTACACAGAATCGCTTCCGCCTCCGCCTCTGCCTTGCGGAGCAGGCGCAGGTGCATTGTATTGAGCTGCTTGGCGTTGACGTTCTGCTTCAGCTTGTTGTGCAGCTACAGCTTGGCGTTCCGCTTCTTCGGCAGCAGCTTTATCGGATTCACGCTGCGCAATGCTTTTCTCACGGTCTGCGAGTTCACTTTGTTCTTGAATGAGTGTTTTCTGGGCCGAATTCACTTCTTCTTCGAGAACAGACAGTTCTGAGGAACGTTCTTCGAGTTCCTTTTTCCTTTGAGGGATCTTATGCGATTTTTTTCGTGCGCTCAGTAGCTCTTTTTCTTTCTGCGACTGCGTATCAGTAAGTGCGCTTTGCTGCTCCTGTAAAGTTGCGACTTGATTCTTTAGCTTTTCTATTTCTTTTATACGCGCACTGTAACCTGTGCCCATTGAGAGCAAGAAAAGAAATGAGGCAACAATTAATGTAATGACAATAGCGCCTTTGATATTAAAAATTTTCATATTGTATTCACTCAGTGATTGCCGTAGAAGTAGGAGTGGTGAGTTTCTTTGGTTCATGGTCTAAAGATTGGCCTCACGTGAGTCAAGATCAGCTTTTTTCTCTTGGTTTTTTTGCTGAGTTATTTCGTTGGCTGAGCGCTGCGAATTAATGCTTTGGGCCTTTTTCTTCAGAAGATCTTCGGCAGAGAGGATATCTTGCTCTCGTTTATTAAAATCCTGAATTTTTTCTGTCTTTTCTTTAATATCTTCGTTCAACTGAGTGATTGATGCGTTGAGGTCGTTTAGCTGTTCTTCAAAGGATGTTTTTTCATTTCCGCGTGAAGAATGTCCAATGCTGTAGCCAATGACTGTGACCGTAATAGCTACTATGAGCGCCAGAATAGCCGCTAGGACTGTCAGAAAAATGGTGGACTTTTGATTTTCGGCCCGAAGTTTTGAAATTAAGTGATGGATTAGGGGAGTTTGTGCTGGAGATGTGGGATTTGATGCGGTGGAAAGATTTATCTGTGTTTCATCTCCGCTAGGCTCTTGTTGGGGTGGCAAGCTATTGCTTGACTGTATAGCAGAGTGCTGGGTGAGTCCCCCCCCCTGATGTGGTCAATGAATCGTTTGCTTTGTGTTTTGCAGAAGAAAGGGGATCGGATTTCATAGAGATCCTTGCGGCGTTGCGGATTTTTAGGATATGTACAGTATATCGGATGTATTTTGGAACAAAAACAGTGCAGAAGCTAAGTCCCTTATAAAGTATGATCCACTTGTTTCAATGGCGCGGAAGGCGTAAACCCTACTGAAAACATGAGAAAGGCGGAGCAGTTACGCTCCGCCAATCCACCTGAGTATCTGCGGTTATCGTGCCAGTAGCGTCAATATCAGCAGTATCAACGCCAGCAGTATCATCAGCAGTGTCAATAAAACCTGTGCGTATTCCTTTTCCTTATGACTGATCCCACTCTGCAACGTATTACCCGTTATCACACAGAAGTCCAGATCAAAGTCACGATGAAGTTATCACAGGATGATTGCTACTTTTCAACGTTGCACGCGCGCGCCTGCGCCTTTCATGAGGCGTTCGACTTCTTCAAGCCGCGCAGTTGATGTATCACCTGGAGTTGTCATTGCCAAAGCACCGTGAGCAGCCCCGTATTCGACAGCCTGAGTAATGTCACCCTTTTCCATCAGGCCATAAATGAGGCCAGAAGCGAATGAATCCCCGCCGCCAACACGATCCAAAATCTCTAAACCGTTGCGCTGAGTTGCCTGAGCAAAACCGGTTTCACGGTCCCACGCGATTGCGCCCCAGTCGTTAATGGTTGCTGTGTGTACTTGACGTAGTGTTGTCGCAATGACCTGGAAATTTGGGTAGGCCTTTGAAACTTGATTAATCATGGCTTTGAAAGAGTCGATTTCAAGATTTGTGAGGTTTTCGTTGGCTCCTTCGACCTCGAAGCCAAGGGAAGCAGTGAAGTCTTCCTCATTGCCAATCATGACATCCACGTAGCGAGCGAGTTCACGATTGACTTCCTGCGCTTTTTCTATGCCGCCGATGCCTTTCCAAAGGGATGGGCGATAGTTGAGGTCGTAGGACACGATTGTTCCGTACTTTTTGGCAGTGGCCATTGCGTGTGCGGCGACTGCGGCAGTATCGGCGGAAAGTGCAGCGAATATGCCGCCGGTATGTAACCATCGCACACCGAGTGTGCCGAAAATGTGGTCCCAGTCGATGTCATTGATATTTGCCTGTGAGATCGCAGTGTTCCCGCGGTCGGAACATCCCACTGCTCCGCGGATCCCGTAGCCGCGTTCGGTGAAGTTCAGGCCATTTCGTGCGTTACGGCCTACCCCATCGGATTCAACCCAGTGAATGAATTGCGTGTCTAATCCGGAGGTGAGAATAAGGTCTTCTAGGAGTTTACCTACTTCGTCGTTTACGAGGGCGGTGATGATGGCTCCTCGTTTACCGAAACAGCGGCGTAATCCGCGTGCGACGTTGTATTCGCCGCCGCCTTCCCATACGTTAAATGAGCGGGCAGTGCGGATGCGGTTTTCAGCGGGGTCAAGCCGTAACATGACTTCGCCGAGCGAGACAATATCGTAGGCGCATTCGTGTGCGGGGCGTAGGTTCAGTGTCATCGTCCGGTCTCCTTTGCGATAGTCATAGCTTGTGCGCATAGTGAAGTGATTGTGTCCCATTGGTTGGCGTGGATGAGTTTCTTATCGACCATCCAGGAGCCGCCACATGCGGCGATATGTGGAACTGCTAGGTATTCTGCGAGGTTTTGTGCGTTTACTCCGCCGGTGGGGACGAAACGTAATTGAGGAAATACTGAGGCGAATGAGGACATGGCGGGGATACCGCCCATGATGTTGGCGGGGAAGAATTTGACGGTATCAAGCCCATATTCGAGGGCCGCCATGATGAGTGTGCCATCAGTGCAGGCTGGTAGGACAGGTACGCCTGCTTCTTGACAGTAACGCACGACATTCGCGCTGAATCCGGGGGAGACGATGTACGTGGCGCCTGCTTTGATAGCGGCTTCTGCTTGTGCGACGTTGAGGACGGTTCCTGCGCCGACGTTTAGGCCATCAATACGTGACATTTCGCGGATAGCGTCGGGAGCTGCTGCTGTGCGGAATGTGACTTCTGCTGTGGTGATGCCTCCGGCCAGCAGGGCGTGGGCGACGTTGATTCCTTGGTCCACTGAATCTACGACGACAACAGGAATAACGGGATTTGAGGTGAATAGGTCGTGAAGTGACACGTATTTCTCGCTTTCTTTGAGGTGAAAGGATGTTTTATGGCTGAGGTGTGAAAGTGGCGATTTGGGGGATGTGGGCTTCGGTCACGGTTTTTGTGAGAAGCCCAGCGAGGTCGTGGAGGCGTTCGTGACTGCATCTTTCGATGGGCATGGTGATGGACACGGAGGCTGTGGCTTGTCCTGCGACTAGCAGGGGGATTGCGACGCATGCAATGCCGGGTTCGTTTTCTTCAATTTCGATGGCGTAGCCGTGGGTGCGGACTCGTTCGATTTCTTGTTGTATGCGTTCAGCGAGGTTATTGGCAGGGGATTTAACGGCGGTGATCCATGTGTCAATGGTGAATGTGTGATCTGCTAGTACTCCCATAAGTGAACGGCCCATTGCTGTGGTGGCGGCAGGTATGCGTCGTCCGATTTGTGACCATACGCGCACGGCTCGGTCGGGTTCTACTTTGTCGAGGTAAACCATTGTTTTTTCTGAGAGTTGTCCGAGGTGGACGAGTTCATGAGATTGTGCGCATAGGCTTTCAAGGATTGGGTGGAGTGTGGTGGTGAGTCGTTCGGAGGCGTTCCACCAGCGTGCGATGATGGAGGAAGTTGTTCCGAGGTGGTAGTTTCCGTTGTGGTCTTGTGTGACCCAGTCGCGTGCGCGCAAGGTGGCGAGTGTGTGGTGCAGACTGGATTTGTTCATTGAGAGGGCTGTGGCGATTTCGAGGAGTGTTTGTCCTTCAGGTCCGAGGGTGGACATGTGTTCGATTATGCGTAGGGCTTTATCGACTGAGGTAATGGTTGTGCTTCGCTTGGATGGGGTGGGGGCTACGTTGCCTACCGCCATGGGATCCTCCTGTGGATGTGAATATAACGTATTCGATTGATAATGCGAAACGCTTATTCGATATTGTGAAACTTGATTTTAATGTACACCGCTTCAATGGGGATGCAAAGTGGAGTTTCATTCTTTTCTTTACGCATTGACGTATCTGTAGGGAGGCGCTAAAGTTTAATTTAATGAAACGATGGTTTCATGATATGAAACATTGTACTATGGTTTGACGAAAGGGCAAGCAATGAGGCTTGGAGTAGAAAGCCTGTCATCACATGAAATGATGAATGCAGGTATCACGCTTCCTCAATTCGACGTTTCCCACATACGCGAAGCCGCCATTAAAACACCACGCTGGATGCACTTTGGCCCAGGAAATATTTTCCGCGTCTATATCGCTCGCCTTGCACAAGAACTGATGGAAGCAGGGGAGCCGCAGTGCGCAATAAGTGCGCTCGTCCCACTGTCCCCACTGGAACTGGACCGTCAGCTTGCACCTTTTGACCTCCTCACATTAGGAGTCACACTCCATGCAGACGGCCACAGTGATATGAATGTCATTGCATCCCTGAGTGAAGGACTGGCCTACCAGCGGGCCAAAGACTTTGAACGCGCCGCCACCATCATCACAGAACCTAGCCTACAAATCCTGTCATTCACCATTACAGAAAAGGGCTACCAGCTCACAGGATTCGACGGACAATACCAGCCAGCCCTTCTTAAAGACTTAGAACGCAATCCAGAAGAACCCATGGAAAATACCATGGCAATGGTTACGGGCCTGCTTGTACGTCGCTTCCGCTGTGGAGGAAGCCCATTAGCCCTGCTGTCATGCGATAACTTCTCACACAACGGCGACAAACTCCGTGACAGTGTGACCACCGTGGCGAAAGAATGGATAAAGCGCGGCCTCGTTGAAAAAGAATTCCTTGACTGGCTCAATAACCCTGCCTGCGTCTCTTTCCCAATTTCTGTGATCGACAAAATCACTCCACGTCCCAGCGAAGATATTGCTCGCACACTTGCGCAGCTTGGCTTTGAGGATATGGAACTTGACACCACAACCCGTACCCCACTGGCCGGTTTTGTGAACACAGAACCCGCAGAATACCTCGTTATTGAAGATCGGTTCCCAAATGGTCGTCCGGCTCTTGAAAAAGTTGGAGTGTACTTCACCGACCGTGAAACATGTGATCGTTTTGAACACATGAAAGTCACTACCTGTTTGAACCCGCTACATACAGCGCTTGCAGTCACAGGTGTTCTTCTTGGATACACGCGTATTGATGAGGAAATGAAAGACCCCGGTTTGTTAGGTCTTGTTCACCGACTCGGCTGGGATGAGGGTATGCCGGTTGTCGTGGACCCGGGAATTATCTCTCCAGCAGATTTCCTGCGTGAAGTCGAAGAAGAACGTTTCCCGAATGCTTTCCTCGGTGATACGCCACAGCGTATTGCCTCAGATACTTCACAAAAACTACCTATTCGTTTCGGTGAAACTATCAAAGCCTATCTTGCACATGAGGAACTGGACCTTAAAAACCTCACAGCAATACCTTTTGTCTTTGCAGCCTGGTGCCGTTACCTCATGGGAGTAGCTGACGATGGTTCCCCCATGGAGCTATCCCCGGATCCGCTACTTGAAGAACTGATGCCTTTCTTTGCAGATGTGCGACTTGGGCAACCAGAAACGAGTGTCGGGGTCCTGCGTCCCATTTTGTCACGACCCGAAATATTCGGAGTTGATCTGTACACAACCCCACTTGCCGCACAAGTAGAAGAACTTTTTACACACATGATTGCCGGAGCAGGCGCGGTCCGCTCCATCCTCGATAAGGAGTTCGCACAATGAAAATGACTTTCCGCTGGTATGGCAGCCAATCTGATCCCATCCCATTGCAATACATTAAACAAATCCCTGGAGCAACAGGCTTAATGGGGGCAATGGACTGGATTCCTGTAGGTGAAGTCTGGCCAGAAGAAGAAATTAAAAAGTATGTTGATGAGGTTCACGCCGCCGGACTTGAGGTGGAAGTAATTGAATCCGTCAACGTGCACGAGGATATTAAATTAGGCAAGCCTACTCGTGATCGCTATATTGCGAACTACTGCCAAACACTTGAAAATTTGGCGAAGTACGGAATCAAAGTGGTCGTTTATAACTTCATGCCTGTCTTTGACTGGCTACGTACAGAACTTGCCCACGTTAATGAGGACGGCTCAACGTGCCTGTACTACGATCACGCAGTTCTTGAAGGAATGACACCGCAAGATATTGTGAAATCTACCCTTGAAGGCAGTGAATTCTCTTTACCAGGGTGGGAACCTGAACGTCTGGCGCATTTAGATGAGGTCATGGAACAGTACACAGCTATGACTGAAGATCAGCTGCGTGAAAACTATAAGTACTTCCTTGAAGGCATTATTCCCACTTGTGAACGAGTCGGTATTCGCATGGCAGTTCACCCTGATGATCCCGCATGGCCACTTTTTGGTATTCCACGTATCTGCAATAAAGAATCTGACTTAGAAAAAATCGTTGCTTTAGTTGATTCGGCAGCCAATTCCTTATGCGTATGCTCTGGTTCTTTGGGATCGAATCCTGAAAACGATGTTCCCGGTATTTTCCGTCGCTTCGGTGAACGTGGCCGCATTGCTGCTGCGCATGTGCGTAATGTTCGCTACTTAGGCGATAAACACTTCCAGGAAGCTGCGCACCTGTCCAGCGACGGAAACCTTGACATGCACGCCATTATGAAAGCTATCCACGATACGTGCCCAGACGTGTATGTGCGTCCTGACCACGGTCGCATGATTTGGGGGGAAACTGGCCGCCCAGGATACCCCCTGTACGACCGTGCCTTGGGCTTGGTGTACCTCAACGGCCTGTATGAAGCAATCACGAAAGAAACACGCACGAACTGATCGCGCATATTCGATTACAGAAAATCATATGACCACGGTGCAGACAGTGTGAGCGTGTGCTGCTCCTTATTCAACACCTGTGAAGGAAAAGTACGCTTCCCGTTGTCGCTGCTCGGGCCTCATTTTCGCAGACTCTGTGATCGACTCCCATAACAAACGGAATGGTCCGAACATATGAAGTTCGGACCGCCGTTACCCCCTATGGTGGGTTTTCCTAGAAAGGCAACATATGTCAACAACATCTGCTGCGCATACGGCTACATCACCTTCTGTGGTGACTCGTACAACCGGTGATCTTGTCAAAGCAGCTATGAGCGGCTGGCTTGGTACAGCATTGGAATTTATGGATTTTCAGCTGTACTCCTTGGCTGCGGCCCTAGTTTTTAAGGACATTTTCTTTGGGCACGGCAGCCAAGCTGTTGCCATCATGTCCGCTATGGCTGTGTACGGTGTAGGCTACATTGCTCGTCCTATTGGCGCATGGTACTTCGGCCGCATGGGTGACCGTATTGGCCGCACGAAGGTTTTATTCATCACCATCGCAATGATGGGTGTCGCTACGACACTGATCGGCATACTGCCTACCTACGATCAGGTAGGTATGATCGCGCCGTTGTTACTGGTGTTCTTGCGACTCATCCAAGGTTTTGGTGCAGGCGCTGAAATTGCTGGTGCCTCTGTCATGCTTGCAGAGTACGCTCCACGTGAACGTCGTGGCATTATTTCTTCACTCGTTGCTCTTGGCACCAACTCTGGCACACTGGGGGCCTCTGCTATCTGGGCGATCTTGCTGGCAGTTATGGGTAATGATGCTGTGGTTGATTGGGGTTGGCGTATTCCTTTCCTCGCGTCAGTGGTTGTGATGGGACTGGCTGTTTACATTCGTTTACACCTGAAAGAAACCCCTGTTTTTGAGGCCTCAACAGAAGAAATCATTGAAGCCTACGATCAGCCTTTGTCTGCCCGTGAAGGTGAAGCTGAAACTACTCAGGTTGTCGCTGAAAAGGCAAAAACACCGAAGTCAGTGAAAGCATTTATCATTGCATCAATTCTGCGTTTTGGACAGTCCGGTAACTCGGGTATGGTCCAGACCTACATGATTACTTTCTTGACTGCGAATATCCTTGTGGCAAAGACGGTTGCTTCAAGTGTTGTCATGTATTCATCAATTGTTGGTTTCTTGACGGTCCCTCTTATTGGTTACCTTGGTGATCGTTTTGGCCGTAAGCGCATGTACATTGGTGTGACAATCGCGGGTCTGATCGCAATTATCCCGTGCTTCTACCTCATGCTGAATAACTTGGGGACACATACGGTGATGGAAAAGACAGCGAACGGCGAAATTGCTCACTTCTCTCAGCCGACTTTGTTGTTCTTTGTTGGCTACATTGTCTTGCATAACATCACAGTTTTGTCGATGTTCTCCTTGGAAAATATCACAATGGCGGAATGTTTCGGTTCTGCACATCGTTACGAACAGCTCGCTTTGTCAAAGGAATTACCGAACCTTCTGACTGCTGGTTTTGGCCCGCTGATCGCGGCTGCGTTGGTCGCTGTATTCCAGTCGTGGATTGCTTTGGCCATTATGATGGCTTTCTACACAGGTTTGACTCTGATCGCAGCAATCGTTATGCCTGAGGTTGCTAAGCGTGACCTGACGCTCCGAGAGGACGCAATGTAATGAAGGCAGTGCGCGTTGAAAAAAACGGTGACAGTGTTGAATTGCGGGTGGATGAGGTTCCTGATCCGTTACCTGGCGCTGGCGAAGTCCGTGTAGCAATGGAATGGGGCGGCATTTGTGGCTCTGACTTGGCTTACTGGAAGCACGGTTCCTCTGGTACCGCTATTTTGCGTGAGCCGCTGATTCTTGGACATGAAATTGCTGGGCACATTGATACTGTTGGTGAAGGTGTTCAGGGTTTATCTTGCGGTGATCGTGTCACTGTGCATCCTGCAACGAATGTCGGTAACTATGTGATGCCAGAGCATTTACGTGGTCGTGATAATTTGTGGCCTGAATGTCGTTACTTTGGTTCAGCTGCTTTCTTGCCGCATGAGATGGGTGGTTTTTCCACGTACCGTGTTGTGCGTGCAGATCAGATTCGTCTGCTCCCTGAATCGGTGAGTACTCGTCATGGTGCGGTTGCTGAGCCTTTAGGTGTGGCTTTGCATGCCGTGAAACGTGCCGGTGATCTAACAGGGAAGCGCGTGTTGGTCAATGGCACTGGTCCGATTGGTGCTTTATGTGTGGCTGCTGCGCGTCATGCGGGCGCGGCCACGGTTTATGCGGCTGATATGGCACCGGCTGCTTTAGCTATTGCTGGGGCGATGGGTGCTGATGAGCTGATTAATCGCGCTGAGGGGCAATCATTACCTGAAGATGTTGATGTGGCGATTGAGGCGACGGGTGTCTCACGTACTTTAGGTGACGTGTTCTTGGCTACGGTACGTGGGGGACGTGTGGTTCAGGTGGGTAATATGCCTGCCGGTGAAGTTCCTGCGGCTCTTGGCCAAATAGTGACACGTGAGATTGAATACGTTGGTTCCTATCGTTTTGTCGATGAGATCACTGAAGCGATTGCTGCTATGGCTGATGGTGTGAATGTGGAGCCTTTGCTGACTCATTCATTTGACATCGATCAGGCTGCTCAGGCTTTCGCTGTTGCTGCTGATCGTTCAACGGGTTCATCGAAGGTCATGTTGAAACTCAGCTAAACACATATGCATGTTGCAATGTAATATGCTTGGGGTGGGAGACTTTTTTAGAAGTCTCCCACTCGTGTTTTCCTAAGAAAGTGCAGGATGGTCTTTCGCGTTCTCGTCCTCATTGTTGATCCTCTGCCTTTTTGTTGGCCTTTGATAATGGGGAGGGTGCAGAAAAGCATGGTGAGACTTCACATATTTGAGGTTGCGAGAAGGGCTCTTTCTGGCTTAAAAGAATGAGAGATTTCCCCACATTTCATTTATGTTAAAAATGTAAAGAAATGTGTTGGTAGGGTATGCTATGTGGCATACAAGAACCTTGAATAAAATATGCGATAACCCGCAGTTTTATAGGGTCTTGAAGCATGTGGTTAGTCTGTAATGTCTGCCGTTTACACCTTTGCCTGTGGAATAGTGACTGAGGAAACAGCGCTATCGGTGTGAGCTGAAGGCATTCGATTATCCGCCACTGCTTGTCCGTGTGATGATTCCGTCTGCTTTCATCATTCCGCTTGATGGAGCCATAATGAAGGAAAAAGAACATATGAGGATGTTTCCCAAAATCGGTGCGAGTGTGGCAGCGGCTTCGCTTGCTCTCTCTGTCTTAGCATCAGCTGCTCTGGCTGCCCTGCCTGATTCTCCAGTCGATTCAGCTCAGGACGGTAAAGCCTCAATCACTATCGTCAAATACAAGAAAAATAAAGACAACGGCTCAGTGATTGGTAATGGTACTGAACTTACTGCGGCTCTTGGCAGTGCCGAGCCGATGGCCGGTGCAAAATTCACGCTGACAAAAGTCCAAAGCGTTCTCGTTGGGGGGGGGGGGGAAGCTGTAGACGTCTCTAACCTGGATTACACCAAGAATGAATCATGGGCAAAGATCCGCAAGGTACTTGGCGATGGTGCAAAACCAACAGGTACAGTGACTTTGGACTCTGCTCCTGTGGGTGAAAAGACCACAGGCATGGACGGTATCGCTAAATTTGAAAACCTCCATTTTGGCCTTTACAAGGTTTCAGAAACCCAAGCTCCTGATGGTGCAACTCCAGCTGAAGACTTCTATGTGACACTTCCAATGCCTCACACTGAAGGGGTTTCACCGGACCACGTGAATAAGTACCTTTACAATGTATTCGCTTACCCGAAGAACAAAGTCGAATACATTACGAAGAAGGTTGATGATTCAGCTCTGCGTTCCTCTGAACAAGATTTTTCCTGGACACTTGAATCCTCGGTGAACTCCTACGAAAAAGATGGTCAAAAGGGAATCACGAAATACACAATCACCGATACCTTGGATTCGCGTTTAACTTACAAGTCCATTGAAATTAAAGGGCTGGCTGGTACTGAAGGCGCGCAAGAAGTAACTTTTGCTGAAGGCGTTGATTTCACTGCTACTTTCGATCAGTCAAACCGCAAGCTCACCATTGAATTCATCGATTTCACCAAACTGAACTCGATCGCAAGCGATGGCGGTAAACTCACCACTCGATTTGTCACTACTTTCAATGCTGTGGGTGCTGAGGGTGCTGCTGTTTCCGGCGGTAACATCACCGACCTGAAGAACAAGGCATACCTGCGTCCAAACCAAGATCCCACCTGGGAAGACGAAACAAAGCGAGTCCCATCAGATGAGCCGAAGGTTGAACTTGGTCGTATCCAAGCGATTAAGAAGGACGGAAAAACCAACGCTGCTTTGCAAGGCGCAAAGTTTGAACTCTACGATGAAGCTGGTAACAAGCTGAAGTTCTACGACAAAGCCGGCGCGCTTGTTGAGAGCACCACTTCGGATGCAGAAGGTAACCTCTGGTTTGGTGGTTTACGTACCTCCGATCAATCCAGCGGCAAAGAACTGACCGGCGATAAGATCGTCAAGTATTACCTTGTTGAGGTTCAAGCTCCGGAAGGCTACGCAAAACTCGCTGAAGCAATTGAAGTTACACTGAAAACCGATCAAGACGGAAATGACCAGAAAGACGAAGACGGCTCAATTGTCACCCTTGACATTGAGAACACTCCTCGTACTCTCTTTGAATTGCCAAAGACCGGTGCCACGATTGCCATGGTCCTTGTCGGTGGTGGCATAATCTTGGTCATCGGTGGTGGACTCTACATGTTTGCTTTGCGTCAGAAGAAGTCAGAGTAACCCTTTCAAGGATTGATGTAATTGAGGCTCAAGGATGGGGATAAGCGTCGAATAATCGCATTAACGCTCATTATCGTGGGCTTGCTGCTGGCAAATTACCCGATGGTCCAAACAACATGGAATAACTGGGAAACCGCCAGAGCTACAGCTCGCGTCATTGAGCAGGCCGCAACAGAGCAGCAAAATGCTTCGGCACTTGAACTCGCAGAGGCATACAATGCGAAACTAGACTCTTTCCCCGTCCTTGACCCGTGGATTGATCGAGTAGCAAAACTCGACAACGATGACTGGGTTGAGTACGTAAAACAACTCAGCTTTGATGAGCGTGGCCTGATGGGTCGCCTCTCAATTGAAACCGTCAATATTGACGTACCGATTTACCATGGCACGCACGATGAAACATTAGAACGCGGTGCTGGCCATTTATTTGGTTCCTCTTTGCCGGTGGGTGGTCCTCATCAACATTCGATCATTACAGCCCACTCAGGTTTAGCAACTGCTTCAATGTTTGATTCATTAAGATCAGTCAGCGTTGGTGATCTTATTCGACTGGACTTCCCAGGCTTTATTCGCGTATATCGAGTGAGTGGTGCGCGTGTGATTAAACCAGAGGATGTTTCAACTTTAGTTCCGCGTGCGCATGAGGATTTATTGACACTGATTACCTGCACGCCCTACGGAATCAATACTCATCGTCTGCTTATTGAAGCTAAACGTGACCAGGCGGCCGAGGCGGAACTTTCTGCTGCGGGGAAATCGCCCTCACTTGATTTGATGGGGCATATTCCGGTATGGGTGAAATGGGGTTTTGGTATTGAGTTTGCTGTTGCCGGCATTATTGGTTTCACGATTTTTATGAGGCGTTTGCGTCGCACGCATGTGGAAAATAAAGGACTTCATGTCTCCCGTGATAACGGGCGTATAACAGGTGCGTAGGCGCAGTTTTTTGTGAGTTTTACATGGTGATGTGCGTAGCTCATATATCGCATGTTCTGGTTGCGCTGAGCTGAGAGCGGGCCTATCGGGTTTTTGTTGGCCGTATGTGTAAGTATTTGCGACGTAGGTACTAGGGATTTTCTGTTGAAAGCAGCTAAGGTCGTCTATGCGGATGATTGCCATTCCTTACTACATATAGTGATTTCATGCATAAGAAAATAGACACTTATGTGTTTTGTCTTATACAATTGATTATTAGGTTTGCCTAACCGAAAAAATAAATACACTGGAGGCTTCAATATGAATCGACGACTCATCGGTGCAACAGTGGCGTTGCTCTTTTCCTTGCCACTTGCCGCATGTTCAACCGGCGGCGCTGCCCAATCTGATGCGATGGCCGCATCGGGCGCCCAAACACCCTCTGCAGGAAAACTGTCAATTGTCGCCACAACCGGCTACCTTGGTGATGCCGCCAAACAAATCGCCCCAAATGCTGAGGTCACAGTCCTCGTAGGCCCCGGCGGTGACCCGCACACACAAGAACTCACCACACAAGACACACAAAAACTTGAAAACGCTGACGTAGTTTTGTGGACCAGCCACGACATGGAACACAAAATGATGGACCAGCTCGACAAACTCGGTGAAAAACAAGTAGCCGCTGCTGAAGCAATCCCTGAAAGCGACCTATTGCCTTGGGAAGAAGACGGCAAAATCGAAGGCCATGATCCTCACGTATGGAACTCCCCAGATAACTGGAAATATGTCGTCATGGCTGCCGCTGAAAAAATCGCTCAAATCGACGCAAAAAACGCTGACACATACAAAAAGAACGCTGCGGCCTACACCGCAAAGATCGACCAAGCAAAAGCTGACGCCAAGAAACTCTTTGACGCAATACCGCAAGAAAAGCGCGTTCTCATCACAGGACATGACGCATTCAATTACCTCGGCAAGACCTACGGCATTGAAATCCACGCGACAGACTTCGTTTCCTCTGAATCAGAAATGTCCGCGGCCGAAATTGACGAACTTGCCACTTTGATTGCTGAAAAGAAAATCCCCATGATTTTCCAAGACAACTTGAAGAACCCTGAAGCAATCAACCACGTCAAAGACGCTGTGAAATCAAAGGGCTGGGAAGTGGAAGTATCCGACAAGCCTTTGTACGCAGATTCTCTTGGCGAATCAGCCCCAGTGGACACCTACCTCGGTGTCTTTGCCTACAACGCACAAGCAATCACTGAGGCTCTGAACAAGTAACGCACCCACGTGTGCATCCCCTCTTTCATAGCCCGCCGAAATAAACATGCGCAGGCGTGAAAGAAATACAGCTGAGCACGGGGTTCGAGAAACTCATACTCTCGAACCCCGTTGTGCTCTTTGAATGAAAGGCGCATATGTTTGCCTGCGAGGTGAAAAACCTTTCCGTTGCTTACCATGACCGCGTTGCCTTACACAACGTATCAATCCAAGTGAACACCGGTGACGTCATGGCGATACTCGGACCAAACGGAGCCGGAAAATCAACACTCGTCAAAGCCGCTGTTGGCCTCATCCCATCTCTTACAGGGAACGTGGAATTCTTCGGTGAACCTCTTGATAAAGTACGTCACCGAGTGGCCTATATGCCACAAGCCGCAGAAATCGACTGGGACTTTCCTGCTACTGTCCGAGACATCGTCACAATGGGAACATACGGGCGACTCGGATGGCTTAAACGCCCAGGAGCACGTGAACACGCTGCCGTGAAAGAATCATTAGAAGCAGTAGGAATTAGTGATCTAGCCGATCGTCAGATCTCGCAACTGTCAGGCGGACAAAAACAGCGCGTATTTGTTGCTCGCACACTCGCGCAACGCGCAGACCTGTGCATCCTCGACGAACCTTTCGCAGGTGTCGATGTGGCTTCTGAACACGCCATCACAGATGTACTCAGCGCACTACAAGAAGCCGGAACCACCGTCATCATTGTCCACCACGACTTATCAACAGTTCGTCGTTTTTGCACAGCATCCACTCTGCTGTCCTCTGGAAAACTCATTGCAACTGGCCCCCTCGAAGAATCCTTCACACAAGACAAATTACATATCGCCTACGGATTACTCGACGAAAAAATGATGAGCGCGCACCCCACGCAAAAGGCGACAGAAAAAACGGCACCACACCCAGAAACCGAAAAACAGGAAGCCGCCCCCGATGAATCAGCGGGAGAAAACAAATGATTCCCGTGGAACTCATTGACCCGCTGACATTTTTTGCCAGCTACACGTTCCGCACAATGCTCATAGGAACAGCGCTGGTCGGTGTGGCTTCCAGTATGCTCGGCGCTTTCTTGTACCTGACAAAACAATCACTCATTTCAGATGTCATGGGGCACTCAGCGACATCCGGTGTCACACTCGCTTTTATCGTGGCAGCAGGGCTTTTCGCCGTAGACGGGCGATCAATGCTGGTCCTCACCCTTGGTTCAATCATCACATCAACACTTGCCGTATTACTAGCAAATGCGATATCAGTCCACTCGCGTATCGGTATTGACGCGGCAATGGTGATTTGCCTAGCTCTTTTCTACGGTGGGGGAATGGTCCTTTTGAGGGTGATTACTCACTCAACCCTGCCTAATCGTGGCGGCATCGACAAATACATGTTCGGCAACGCGGCCACGCTGACACACGAAGACCTTATAACAGCCGCATGTTTTGCTGCTTTTGCTCTGATAGTTATGTGCGTCGGATGGAAAGAACTCAAAATATTCGCCTTTGACCCTATCCATGCGCAAACCCTCGGATTTTCGCCAAAACTTATCCGCTTCATCCTCCTTGGAGCCGCATCTGTTGCCGTTATCATCGGTATTAAAGCCGTAGGGCTTATTCTTGTTGTCGCATTTGCGATCACACCGGCTGCCGCAGCCCGCCAATGGACGCATCGCCTCTCAACAATGGTGCTGCTTTCAGGTATTTTCGGAGGCTCAGCGGGAGTCATCGGTTCCTACATTTCCGTTAATTTCGGGAAAGTACCGACAGGGCCGGTTATAGTCCTCGTTCTCGCCATCATTTTGCTGGTGTCATTATTTGCTGCTCCGCAGCGCTCCGTTATCCGGCGGCATAGCGAGCGTATGCGTCAAAGACGAGCTTTGCTGGCCCAAGTCACAGGGGGAACACACTAATGCCTTTCATTGTTTCTGTTGCCCTACTTGCCGTAGTAACAGCACTGGCTTGCGCTTTACCGGGAACATTCATTGTTTTACGTAAACAGTCCATGCTTGTAGAAGCAATCTCCCATGCGGTTCTTCCGGGGATTGTTGTCGGTGCTTTGATTTCCGGCAGCACTCATTCACCGATCATGGTACTTACTGCCGCCATTATGGGGCTCGTAGTCGTCTTTGGGGCGGAAAAACTACGAAATTCAGGGCTTATCGTGGGTGACGCGCATCAGGGCCTCATTTTCCCTGTTCTTTTCGCTATAGGTGTCATCCTTTTGTCCACAGTCTTGCACAGCGTACACCTGTGTCAGGACACGGTTCTTACAGGCGATTTGAACCTCATGGCGCTATCACCTGAACACATTATTTTCGGCACAATTGATATTGGCCCGCGAGTAATGTGGCGGCTTCTTGGTGTTTTCCTGCTGACAGGCGCATACATTGTGCTGGTATATCCGAAACTTAAATTAGCAACCTTTGACCCGCTTCTGGCCCGTTCAATGGGTATTCCTGTGAAAACGATCAGCGCGGGCCTTATGCTGTTGCTTTCCCTGACGGTGGTTGTCGCTTTTGATGCGGCAGGCGCTATCCTCGTGGTTGCCCTGATGGTTGTCCCTCCTGCGACAGCACTTCTCTTTGCTCGCACTTTGCCTGGCATGATGTGCGCAAGTTTAGTGATTGCTGTCGTGTCGGCCCTGCTGGGTTTTTCCATCGCATTGGTAGGAGATTTGGCAACATCATCAATGATGGCGGTGGTTGATGCAGCGGTATTCCTCATCGTGTTTTGTATCGTGAAAGTACGCGAACATGTGATACGCCAACGCGCGATATAAAACCACACGCATCGTGGAGGGCAATTCTTCTGAAGGTAACTTCACCTACTTCAGACAGAATTGCCCTCTACTTTATTCGGCCTCATAAACCACAGGTGAATAAGTACTATGCGCGCTGCACAGCCCCATTTTTATCTGTCGGAGGCTCCACAATCCACGGGGCCAGCTCTAAAGTACGCAAAGCCTCATAATCTAAAGCCTGCGATAAATCGGATAGTGAACGCGCCCCACGCACACTGATAGATGTGCCAATCCATTCCACCACGTCAGCGACACTCCACCCCAAAGCGTAAAGATCAGGCAAAGTAACAGCGCCATCACGTTTTGCCAGCCGCACTCCGTCACTATTGAGCGCTAAAGGAACATGCACATATGTTGGCTGGGGGATACCTAAAACATGAGCAAGGGCAGATTGCGCAGGAGCTTGCGCGAGCAAATCATCACCACGAAGCACCTGGTCCACCCCTTGAAAAGCGTCATCAAGGACAACAGCAAGGTTATAGGCCACAGCCCCATCACTTCGCTGAATGACGAAAGAATCCACAGGACCTGTGACATTTCCATGAAGCTCATCCGTTACCGTCCATTCGCTTACAGGAGGGCGGAAACGCAGCGCAGGTGCCCGACCTAATGCCGCTAACTCGCGCCGTTTGGAGCGTCGAACAGATTCTGACAAATCTGCGCATGTCCCAGGATAATGACCGTAAGGAGTGTGAGGAGCTGAAGCTGCCGTGCGAATATCTTTACGCGAACAATAACATTCAAAAACATGGCCGCTTTCCATTAAAACAGCGATCGCGTCCTTATGTGCTTTCGTGCGGGATGTTTGAATAAGAACCGGACCATCCCAATTGAGGCCTATCGCCTGAAGATCTTCTAATTGACGCTCAGCAGAGCCAGAACGCACACGGTCAATATCCTCAAGGCGCATAACGAAACGACGACCGGTACAGCGCGCCCACAGCCACGCTAATATTGCTGTCCGCAGATTTCCAACATGCAGATCACCTGTAGGCGATGGCGCGAAACGGCCAGCACCAACGGCAGAAGAAACCAGAGACATTCTATTGCTCTTTTCCTATTCGAGCCTGCCCTTGCAAGCCAATCCTCAGCTAGCGGCACAAAGCCTGAATATGCGCGGCCTCAAAGCAGTATGCGCCAGCATGATAGATACCCCTCACGCTCAGTCGGCCTCAGGAAGCGAATCTATAGCAGCTTCTAGACGAGCAAGTTTACCTTGCAGCTCTCCCGCGTAACCGGAACGTAGATCTGCTTTCAAGATAAGCGACACGCGCGGGGACACTTCCGCTATCGCATCACATGCTGCGCGGATTACCGGCATCACTTCATCCCAGTCACCTTCAATAGTGGTGAACATAGCGGTTGTTTCATGCGGAAGCCCACTTGCACGCACGACCTGCACAGCGCGAGCAACGGCTTGTGAAACTGAACCATCTGGGCTATCAGAAGTCATAGGTGAAACAGAAAAAGCAAAAAGCATACATGTAGCTTAACTGTGTTCGCAGTGAAAATGAGGCTACGAAAACCCGTAAGAACAGGAAAAGCCACGAAGCGACAATCCACATGTGCTATGTTACATATTCTCATCCCTTTCGCTTTCTTTCCTGCGACCTATGAAAGCTCTAAGGTGAATACGATGCGCACGGTAACACCTATCCGAAGCGCCTGACATATACCGCACATAACTTCGATTCAGCATGGGAGGACACATGATTGACTTGCGTGCAGTACGTAAGGTCTATCCCGTCAAAGGCGGTGCAGAAGTAGTCGCACTCGACGATGTAACACTTCATGTGGATAAGGGAGCGATACACGGCATCGTTGGGCAATCTGGTGCCGGTAAATCAACACTGATTCGCTGCCTTACCGCTTTGGAACGCCCAACAGAAGGCCGTATCACTGTTGACGGAGTGGACTTATCCACGGTACGTGGGCGCGAACTTTTACGCGCTCGCCGCAATATTGGCATGGTTTTTCAAGCGGCAAATCTTTTAGAAGCGCGCACTGCGGCAGCTAATGTGGGATACCCGTTAAAACTTGCTGGTGTCAGCAGGCAAGAAACTGAGCGCAGGGTTGAAGAACTCCTATCTTTGGTGGGT
This sequence comes from Schaalia sp. lx-100, assembly GCF_021083625.1. Taxonomy (NCBI): domain Bacteria; kingdom Bacillati; phylum Actinomycetota; class Actinomycetes; order Actinomycetales; family Actinomycetaceae; genus Schaalia; species Schaalia sp. lx-100. Next base: position 143,271 of record NZ_JAJNRP010000004.1, read on the forward strand.
TTAGCTGGGCGAGGTGATTCCTACCCTTCGCAGCTATCAGGCGGTCAGCGTCAGCGTGTCGGTATTGCTCGTGCTTTAGCTGATACGCCTGCCGTGTTGCTTTGTGACGAGCCGACATCTGCTTTGGATTCAGAATCCACGCGGCAAATTTTGTCTCTTTTACGTCATGTACGTGACGTTGCGGGAGTGACAGTTCTGATTATCACCCACGAAATGAGTGTGGTACGTGAAATCTGTGATTCGGTGACATTGCTTGGGCATGGCCGTGTTATTCAAAGTGGGAAAGTTGATGATGTAGTGACTGACCCGACAAGTCCTTTAGCGCGCGAGTTGGTACCTGTTCCTCATGTGGATGATGTGCATATTCCAGAGGCAATGACACTTTTGGATGTCATGTTTACTTCACGGCCGGGGGTTCCCACCGGAGCGAATGTTCTGCGTTTAGCGGCATCATTAGGGGCTGACGTGACTGCGGGAACATTTGAATCGCTTGCGACATCTCAAGTAGGTCGTTTAGCGCTTTCGGTGCCAACAATCCACAAAGATCAGATCATTGCTCAACTTAAAGCCAATAATGTGCACGTTCAGGAGCGCAACCTATGATTGCCTTTACTCATTTTGTTGATATTTTTCCCACTGCGGATGCTTTCGTTCCGCTGAAATTAGCTGCCGCTTTATTGTCAGCGGGTAAAGATGATCCGATGTGGTTGGATAATCCGGCATTGACAAAGAGTTTTTTGCCGGCAGTCGGTGAAACTTTGCTGATGACGGGATTTTCTACTCTTTTCACGGTCATCTTGGGTGTTCCGTTGGGGCTTATTCTGGTTCAGACTAGCAAAGAGGGGCTGACGCCTCATAAATTCATACATCAAACTTTAGGTTTTGTTGTCAATATTTTGCGTTCGTATCCTTTCGTTATTCTTATTATTGCTTTGATTCCTTTCACCCGTTTTGTGGTTGGCAGTTCGCTTGGATGGAAAGCGACAGTTGTTCCACTAGTTATTGGTGCGACACCATTTTTTGCACGGCTTGTTGAAACGAATATTCGTGCTGTTGCTCCGGGGAAAATTGAAGCTGCTCAAATGATGGGGGCGAATCTTTTCCAGATCCAATGGGGTGTGCAAGTACGTGAAGCTTTGCCTGAACTTGTCCAATCTGTGACAGTCCTTGGGATCACGCTGGTAGGGTACTCGGCTCTCGCTGGTGTTGTTGGTGGCGGCGGTTTAGGTCAGATGGCAATTAACTACGGGTATAACCGTTTCCAAAGTGATGTCATGATTGTTACTGTGCTTGCTATTTTGCTGCTTGTGCAAGTCATTCAAATCACGGGTGATTTTGTTGCTCGCATGGTGAATCATCGGTGAGGAGCTTCGTGCGCTGGTGCGTTATGTGAATATTTTGTTTGGCAGGCATCTTCGGATCTGATTCGAGGGTGCCTGTCTTCTTATCTGGACAGTGCGCTCGTTAGAGGGGCTGTCTTTCTTTTGGGTTTGCATGGAAATAGCGGATATGCGTGTTCAGATGTATCAGAGAATGTGCTCAAGAGGGCAGGAATATCTCACGCAATAACGGAACCTATGTTACATAAGATCGATGGACGGACCCCTTTTTGTATCTTCGCCTCAAAAGAACAGAATTTAATAAACGTTTCAAACGATGAATATGACCGACATGTGGAGTTCACGCCAGTGGACACCATCAACACCTGAAAAGAGAAAATAATGCGTTCAATCCGTTACGTCGCTGCTTGCGCCGCCGCTGCCCTTATCCTCGCTGGATGCTCGTCTGCTGGTTCTTCCTCACGCTCATCTGATACGGCGGCTTCTGCTTCTGGCGCTCAAGAAGTTGTCACACTGAAGGTAGGGGCTTCACCTTCACCTCATGCAAAGATTCTTCAATATATCCAAGATCATTTAGCTGCGGAAGCTGGCTTGAAGTTGGATATTGTGGAATACACCGACTATGTGCAGCCGAATGTGGCTTTGAATCAGGGTGAACTGGATGCGAATTTCTATCAGACGGTTCCTTACCTGAATGACCAAACGAAAGAGTATGGCTACGATTTTGTGCCGGGTAAAGGTGTTCACTTGGAACCGTTGGCTGTCTACTCTGAAAAGGTGAAGAACCTGAAAGATTTCCCTGAAGGTGGAAAAATCGGCATCATTGCAGATGTGACAAATCAAGCCCGTGCTTTGAAATTGTTAGCCGATCAAGGTTTCGTCAAGATTAGTGACCCGAAAGCAGATTCTTCGGACATCAACATCAATACAGTTGAGAAATTGAAGAAATTTGAATTTGTTGAGGTTGAAGGTGCCCAGCTTGTGCGTTCACTTGCTGACGTTGATATCGCGGTTATTAACGGTAACTTCGCGCAAGAAGGTGGTTTGAGTCCTCATGGTGATGGTTTAGCTATTGAAAGCACTGAAGGAAATGACTCAGCTAACCTTCTCGTGTGGAAGAAGAACCCTGATAAGGCTGATGCTATCGCTAAACTTGAGAAACTTTTGCATTCGGATTCTGTACGCACGTACATCGAAAGCACATGGAAAGACGGTTCCGTTATTCCAACTTTCTGATCGAAAGCTGTATGTGCTGACGAACCGGTGTGGGGTCCTGCGTATTGCAGGACCCCACACTTTCTCTATGCCTTCACGGTGCTTGTAGATCCGATAGGCGCTTTATGATTCAGTGGATTTTTGTTCTTTGACTGCTCCGTATCGTGTGATGGCTAATGACATACTTGCACCGCATAAGGCAATGAAGCTTCCTATAACGAAGGCCCATGATGTTCCTGTCATCGCTAAGCGTGACAAAGGAGTTTTACGGATTGTTGTTGAGTGCGGGTCATTTGCTCTGTCTGTATTTCCCAAAGGCGTAGCAGAAGCATCTGACTGTGACGTATTTTCATCCCCGGACTCATCGGATTCAGGTGTTTCCGTTCTTACTGTTGGTTCGGTTATCTCACTTGTTTCTGGTGCTACTACTTCTACAACAGTCCTGCCACTGCGTCCGCTTACCATATCTGTTACCTCAATGTGGTGAGTGCCAATGGTGGTGTCAGCAGGGATCGTGATGTGTGCTGTGAGTGTGCCTTCACCAGATGCAGTGAATTCTCCTAAAAAGAGAGGATCCGAATGCAGGTGCAGTGTGGCTTGCCCTGATGGTGTAAGACCTTGAACAGATACTGTTTGCTCAGAACCCGGAGTGATCCTGTTATTTTCAACAGAAACAATCACATCATTATCTGCGTGAGGGGTAACGGATGGGAGAGGAGCGGTTCTCGTGGTTATTGTGGCTGCTTGAGAACGATTTCCTGCGGCATCCACTGCCACGATCTGAAGCTCATATGTAGTTCCTGCTTCTAAATTGTCAATAACAATATGAGTATCAGCAGCATCCACCTTCATCGTGCGACCATCAACAGATATTTCATATTCGGTGACGGCCACGTTATCAGTAGAAGCAGCCCATGAAAGGTCAATGCTTGTCATTTCCGGATCCGCATTCAGTCCTTCAGGTGTGGAAGGAGCTTGCGTGTCGGCAGCAATATGTTCTGCAAGGTTGGTGATACTGTCACGTAAGGCTGTCGCCGCTGCTGTCACAGCTTCCTGTGTATGTTCGTCACCATTGACCAAATCAACGGCACGACGCAAAGCTGTGTTGTACGCATTCCAAGCTTCAGGTTCGTATAGGTTTTCCTGTGGTTGCAAAGCGTCAACTCGTTCAAGCTGCTCATGTACTGGGCTTAAAGACACGCCAGGAATGATGACATCAAAGTAATCAAGTTCAGCTTTAACGTTCCCGTTGAGTGCCTTATTCCTCAAGGTAAGCGTATGTGTTCCTGCAGGTAAATTCGTAAAGCGAACAACGGGTACTTGATGTGCGTCATTTTGTTCATTCAGAGCAACGAGACGGCAGTTTTGATTTCCGTCAATACATGCTTCGTACTGGCCGTACGGGGTGTTGGAAGTTGCGCCGACGATGATTCCGGTGCCAGTAAATTCATAGGTGACACTTTGATCTGCCCTTTCAGTGAAATGCAGAGTGGAATTATGATTTCGATGGTCACTGTTCCATGTGCCCCAACCAGCAGAATAATGAATCGAACTATTCGCGTCATCGACGCGTTCTATTTGTTCACTACCAAGGAGAACACGTAGAGGGAGTGAACTGTTGAGTTTTGGATCTTCTGGGGAGGAAACTGTAATGGTGACTGATCCTTCACGAATACCTGTGACGATGCCATGTGCGTCCACTGTGGCAACAGATGTATCTGAGCTTTCCCATCGTAGGTCTTGTGGCGATTGAGAATGAAAATTCTTCATATTGGCCACTAGTAAGAGCGTGCCATTTTCTTTCCCGATGGTGGTAGCTCCAGTGTGAGAGGTCAGGTGCAGAGAAGGAATTTCACGGATCGTGTAGGTTTTTCCTGCTGTGGTGGGGAAAGAAATGTGCGAGGAATCATGAATGGTGGGGCGTAGGATCTGCCCTGATTCATCCGTGATGGTGCTTTGAGCGGCACCGGGGAAAGAAAGAGTTGCTTCTTTCCCTTTACCGGAATGTAAAGAAAGCTCGCTGACTGCTTTCTTTTCCCATGTCATATCGACTGTGAAATCACCTCGTGTGCGCAGACCCGTAATATGCCCCTCAGCCCAAGCATCAGGTAAAGCAGGCAGGACATTCAGATAATTGACGTGCTTATTGCCTTGCGGGTCTGTGTATGTTGAGTTTGATTGCATGAGCATTTCGTTAACACCTGATGTGTACCCGAAGTTTCCATCAATCTGGAAGGGCGGGTGCGCGTCGAAAAGATTCGGGTAAATTCCACTACGGAAAAGTGAACGAATGATAGCGTGCGCATGGTTTCCGTCGCCGGTGCGCGCCCATGCGTTGAGTCGTTGTGCGATACCCCAGCCAGTGGCGTTATCTGAGCGATCTGTGAGGGATACTTTTGCGGCATCCATAAATTCAGGGTTATCCACAGTGATGAGGTCACCGGGGAACAGGCCCAGCATATGTGAGAGGTGTCGGTGTTGTTTTTGGTAGCTGGGGATACGGTTTGTGTCATACCAGTGCCCGAGTTCACCTTCGTTGTACCATTCTTTAATTTGACCGCTGCTTCCTACGACAATGGGTTTAAGCAGTGATTGTGCGCATTCCCAAGAACGGTTTGCTTGATGAGTGAATTCGCCGCCATTGTCCCAGTTACGTGTCCATCCAGAGGTTGAACAGTTTTCGGTATTACCAACAAGTTCATCGTCAACGTTGAGGATACGTGCTGCTTCGATGGTGTCTTTGAAAAGTTGCCAGATCAGTGTTTGTTCGTAGGTATTTCCATCAGTGATAGGACCGTGTTCTGGCGAGTATGTGGGTGATGAGGCGAGTCGTTCTTCACCTTGCCCGTCGCGGGTTGGGTGCAAGAGCCGTTGGATGTAGAACTGGGATTGTTCTTTTAAGAGTGGGTAGATCCTTTGGCGTAGTAAATCAGTGTCTTGTGAGTATTCGTAGGCTTCATAGAGGTTTTGTAAGATCCACGGTACGGCTGCTGGTGACCAGCCCCAAAAGAATGATGCTCCCGGTGTTGTCCAACCGTAGGGTGTGGTTTCTGTGTGAGCGAGGAAACCTGAACCGGGACTTGCGTCGGTTCCTGCGTAGATTCGTGCGGTTTCTCGTCCGGGTTGCACTAACGATTCAACGTATGTGAATAAGGGGAGTGCTGATTCGCTGAGGTGCGCAGAATAGGTGGGCCAGTAGTTCATCTGTAGGTTCACATTGATGTGGTAGTCCGAGGCCCAGGGGTTTGGTTCTCCGATGTCATCCGTGCCTCGTGCCCAAACGCCTTGCAGATTAGCTGGCAATTTGCTGTCTGAACGTGAAGAAGCAATGGTGAGGTAGCGTCCGTACTGGTAAAGCATGGTTTCAAGTGCGCGAGCTTGTTCTGCAGGTGCGGAGCCGTTTCGGTAATTGGCAAGTAGGACATCTGTTGCAGGCAATGATTGTGCTGATCCTAGGGAAAGGGAAAGACGATCAAAGAGCGCGTGGTGATCTTGTGTGTGCTCGCGTAGCACAGTATCCCAGCCTGCCTGTGCTGCAGTAGTGACCCGAGCTGATACTGATTGGTCCAGTTGATCGCTGTTTTGACCGTTGCGGTAGGAAGGGTACTCGTTGGAGAAATTTGTTCCGGCGGCAAGGTAAATGGTTGCTGTTTTTGCTCCCGAAACGCTCAGGGCTTCACCTTCAGAGCTGATAGTTCCGTTGTTGTCAGTGGTGACGAGGATTTGGGAGTTATAGAGAAGCCCGTTGTTATGCAAGGCTCCTTTTATGGTCATTTTGTTGCCATTGATGGTGGTGGTTTCGTTGTTTTTCTGTGAGTTGTGTGCCGTGGGGAATGTGAGTGCGAAGTTGAGTGCGCCGTCGGTGGATGCGTCAAGTTTGATGGCGATGACGTTATGCGGGTGTGAAGCCAGATATTGGCGAGTGTATGTTGTTCCCTCATGGGTGAAAGAAACAGAGGCTAGGCCATCGCTTAACGAAAGGTCACGGCGATAGTGTGTGTAGGTGGGGTTTTCGCCGAGTTTTTGATCGATGTAGAGGTTTCCTAGGCTTTGGTATCCACCGTGCTCATTCCTTTTGAAGCCGCCGACCAGTCGATTTTGTGCAAGATTACTTGCTTCAGCGGATCTGCCTTCTTCAAAGAGTTTTTGTATTTCCCGTAGGGAAGCACCGTTTTTACCACTGTTTTCATCATTTCCGCCGTTGTAATCTTGCGTGGTGCCGGGGCCGCCTGTCCATAGTGTTTTTTCGTTAATAACGAGGTGTTCTTTAGAGACTTCACCATAGATGGTGGCGCCGAGGTCGCCGTTACCGATAGGCAGTGTGGTTTGTTGCCATTCTTCGTTGATGTTGCGCCTGTTGGCGTGCAGAAGTTGTGTGGCAGAGGCTGGCTGTTCGTACCACAGTGTTGTTGCGTCAGAGGTGGCCTCCTGTGAGGTTGCTGCTTGTGTTTGGGAACTGATAAGAATTGAAATAATGAGGGCTGCACTTGAGGTGAGTCCTAGGAGTCCTTGTAATTTCACAATGACACTTCCTTGTGTTGTGTGTTGAACAAGATTCCCCTAGTTTAACGAAGAAAAATTGTTGGTGTGTGCGATTGAAAATAAGAGTAGGGGTTTATGTGGCTTATATGTGAAAGTGCAAATAAAGGTCATGCTATTTAATTTTCAATGAAATTTTCATGCTATTGACGCCACTTTCTGTGTCCATTAGTTTTTGAAAATGTGCCAGAAAAACCGTGTGGGGTCCTGCACTACGCAGGACCCCACACGCACAGGCATAGTCACATTAATCAATGACCCCGTATAAACGATCACCTGCATCCCCAAGGCCGGGAACAATGTAGGATTTTTCGTTGAGTTTTTCGTCAACAGCCGCCACAACCACATTCACATTGGCACGGTCACCAATAAATTTTTGAAGGGTTTCTATACCCTCAGGAGCCGCTAAAATACATACGCATGTGATGTCTTTTGCGCCGCGTTCAAACAGGTAATTCACAGCGGCAACCATGCTGTGTCCTGTTGCCAGCATGGGATCCAAAATAAAGCATTGGCGACCAGATAGATCATCAGGTAAACGATTCGCATAGGTTTCAATTTGCAGTGTGTCCTCGTCGCGCTTCATACCAAGGAAACCAACTTCAGCGGTAGGAAGCAGTCGCGTCATACCTTCAAGCATTCCAAGGCCCGCACGTAATACAGGGACCACGATAGCGCGAGGCTCTGATAGTTTTTTCCCTACAGTCGGCGCAACAGGTGTGTTAATGGCCGTATCAACGACTGCAACATTACGAGTGGCCTCGTAAGCCAACAAGGTGACTAATTCATCAACAAGTTGACGGAAAGTGGCCGACGGGGTTTGACGATCACGTAAAACAGTGAGCTTATGATCGATTAAAGGATGATGAGCTACATGGAGATGCATGAGTCCACATTAGCGCTTTTTCTGCGTTTTGTGCGGATTGATGAACGTGATATCCGCATACGTGGGCGCAGTGCGGCACTCTTAGATACTCTTAGAGGGTGACAACGATGCAACGTTACCGTGAGGCAATGAGTCGGGCGCTTTTTTGTGCAAATAAAGCCCTAGAAACTGGTGATGTGCCGGTCGGGGCTGTAGTGATTGATTCGCTTGGCCGCGTTATTGGGCGTGGCTGGAATTGCCGTGAAGCAAATCATGATCCTTCTGCGCATGCTGAAATTATGGCTTTACGTGAAGCCGGTCAGCGTTTAGGGCGTTGGAACTTGGTGGGTTGTACTCTGGTGGTTACTTTAGAGCCATGCACAATGTGTGCAGGTGCGGCTTTATCTGCCCGTGTTGATCGTGTTGTTTTTGGTGCGTGGGATCCAAAGGCCGGAGCTGCTGGGTCTTTACGTGATGTTCTGCGCGACTCCCGTATGAATCATCGTGTGGAAGTGATTCCAGGTGTTTTGGCGAAGGAAGCGGCTTTGCAGTTACGCGCTTTCTTTGAAGTAAAACGAGGACAAAGTAGCCCGGCCTCGTACGACCTGCCTGTTCTTTCTGCCCCAAGGGTGTCACATATACATGAAACTGAGGATGAATATTCGCCTGAGTTACCTCCACAAGTAGCTGCCGCTCCACCGTTGAAAGTGCCGACTTTACGACAGAGTGGAAAACAGTCCTTGCCTGCTGTCTATGAAGGGCATCCTGTGTCTGAGGAGGTGGAGGTCGTGCGGCAACCATCCCCATTACCCAACGTGGATCGTGCTGTGCCCGAGGGGGAGGGGAGTGCTGAGCGTTCTTTGGAAAAGATTGTCGGTATTCCTGTGCGTCGACGTGTACGAAACTAACCCTACTTCGGGACAAGTTTTTATTCCCTTACTTTTCTGTGAGGATCCACAGATATGTTACTTTAAGATTTTATCTGTGTATCAATCTATTGCAAAGCATTTAGGACCTAAGGCGCAAAGAAAAATATTTTCTTGTGTTACTAAAATAAAAAGTAATTCGTGAACCCCCACAGAAAAGCGCAACCGCATGTGCGCTTTCAGTCCGTCCTTTAGAGTAAGGGGATGCTTCAACGCTGAAGCATACAGACATAGCAGTCTGAAACAACTGAAATAATTCGAAAGGTCCCACCATGAGACGAACACGAATCATTGGGCTTTTCGCTGCAACGGCACTTGTTGTTACGGGAATTTTTGCTCAGCCTGTTTCCGCAATAGCAGACGAGCCAGAAACACCAAGCACTACGCTTGCTGGGGTTTCTGCCGTTGTTCCATATTCCACGGATCAACGCATAGCGCAGTGGCAAAGTCTTCAATTTGGCCTCTTTATGCACTGGGGTGTGTACTCCATGTATGAAGGAAAATACAAAGAAAAAGTGCAGCGCATAGGATATCCAGAACAAATTAAAGCATGGGAAAACATCCCCCGCGAAGAATATTTAGAAACCGCGTCACGTATGACTGCGGAAAAGTGGGACGCAGCGCATGTGTGTGCCACAGCAAAAGCTGCGGGGATGAAGTACGTCATGATTACAACGAAACACCATGACGGATTCGCCATGTGGGACACGAAAACCACAGACTATGACGTTGTTGACCAAACCGCTTTTGGACAGGACCCGATTCGGCAACTCGCAGACGAGTGCGCCAAAGTCGATATGAAACTTGCGTTCTACTACTCAATTATTGACTGGGAAAAACACGAGCCAGAACCCTACAGTAACGTGAACCCGATTAGTGACGAACACCTGCAGTACAACCTACGTCAAATTGAAGAACTCATGACAAACTACGGGCCAATTGCTGAATTCTGGTTCGATATGGGCAAACCTACCCCCGCCCAATCACAGCAAATGGCCGACAAAGTCCGTTCCCTACAACCAAATACGACAGTGGTCAATTCGCGCGTATGGAACGATAAAGGCGATTTTGAAGTAGGCGGCGATAACTCCGTACCAACAGAATTTAGAATGGGACCATGGGAATCGATTCTCTCGATATTCCCTGCCTGCTGGAGCTACTGTTCAACATACAAAGCGAACCGTGCTGAAGCGAATGTGGTGCCAAAAACTAAAGAAGCAATTAACGGCCTTGTCACCGTTATCTCAGGCGGCGGACAGTACGCATTCAATATTGGCCCACGTGGTGACGGCTCTTTTGACCCATTCGACCAGAAAATTCTTGACAACTTGGCAGCATGGCGCACGCGACACCCAAATGCCATCGAAGGCGCGCACGCCACATGGTTCCCCATCCCGAATTGGGGACGCATCACAGCAAAAGACAGCTCCCTCTACCTATTCCCACGTAGCTGGTCAGATGGGTCAGAGGTATCCCTCTCAGGAATTGCTAATAAGGTTCAGTCAGTCACAATCGACGGAACAGACACACAATTACCATTCACGCAGGACGGCACAACACTTCGGGTGACTTTACAAGGGGACAACCCCGACGAATTTGTTCCCGTCATAAAAGTACAGCTCGACGGTGCGCCGATGATGGTCCCAGAAAACACTGTCTACCTCAACAATGGGGAAGGAACTGCCGGAACGCAAAACGTAGTCGATCTGCGTTCCGCGAAAGGACACGCCCTTACTTCTGCTTACGATGTGTATGTTGCCGACCAGTCAGGAAAGACCTTCCGTAATGTTGACTTTGAGTTCAGCGTCCAAGGACGAGGACTAGGAGTATCTGACCAGTACATCCTGACATTTGGCGATCAAAGCATGACCGTAACAGGGGAAGAACTTTCCAGCGGAATCGTGGGCGGCTCTTTCACCTTGGAACCACGCCAAGTCAAACGCTTACGCATACGACCGGCAAACCCGGCATATTACGCAAACCCGATACCTTTCACCATTCGATCAGTGACAATCACTGCGAGCGAAAACGAACAGATTGGCGTGGCACCCACATTCAAGATGCAGCCAGAAGAAACTGTATCTGTACGTGTCGGACAAACAGCAACATTCTCAGCTGTTGCAACTGGTCGCCCAAGCCCCACATACCAGTGGTACAGGGTAGACACGGATGGTCAGGTAACAGCTATCGAAGATGAAATCTACAATAGCTATTCTTTTGAGCCAACACTTGAAGACAACGGAACAAAATTCCGCGTGGTAGCAAAGAACACGGTCGGTGAAGTAACCTCACATGATGCACTCCTGAATGTGCTTCCACCTTCACTGAACTTGGCTTTAGAAAAACCCGCTCGTCAAATTACGACAGGCTGGGGAGGCTTAGCTGAACGCGCCGTCGACGGAAACACGGATGGTGTATGGAATAACGGCTCCCTTTCTCATACCAGCGGTCGAGACGAAGACCCATGGTGGGAGGTTGACCTAGAGGACATGTACAAAGTGACCCATGTGGACGTGTTTAACCGCGCTCAAGAATTTACATGCCAGTCACGGACGATTCCCTGTTCTGATCGCTTAAAAGATTTCTATGTTGTGGCCTCACCAGAACCGCTCAACGACCTGCTTTCCGCGGAAGAAACATTGGCATTACCAAATGTGAAGGCAATTAAAGTAGACGGTGTTGGCGGTTATCCAAGTACCGTTGATTTTGGAGGTTTTGAAGCACGGTACATTCGCGTGATTTTGCCCGGACGAGAGGCTTTAGCGCTCGCAGAAGTTGAAGTCTATGGGAAAGCAACGCAGGAGGCTCCTGAAATTGCTCCTATCCAGGTAACTAGCGATACTGATGAAGGTTTCTCAAGCGATGGTGATGGTCAAAGTCGGACGGTGACCGCTCGCGTTGGAACTCGTGTGACCGCTACGACCCAGGTCATCGGAACACCAGAGCCTACATTGCAATGGCAGCGTTTGGATGCCGGCAGTGAAGAATGGACCGCAATTGAGGGCGCTCAAGATCTGACGTACACATTCACGATAACGGAAGCGGATGAAGGAGCGTTTATTCGCCTCGTCGCTGAAAACAGCGTAGACACCGTAGAATCACAGCTTGTTGAGTTGCATGCGACGGTGACGCCAACTATCAGCGCGATCAACGTAAAGAAAGCAGGCGAGGACACGTTACTTGCTCTGAGTGATAAAGAGGGCAGGAAAGAGGTAGTTACTCATCGGGGAACAAATCTCACGCTAGGGGTGCAGGCTACAGGAACTCCTGCTGTAACGTATCAGTGGCAAAAGGCTCAGCTTGATGCTCAAGGGCATGTAGGCGAATGGGCACCCATTGAAGGCGCTGTGTCACCTACCTATTCCTTGACAGCAGATGAGGATACGCAAGGTTATGTTTTGCGTGTTGTGGTATCGAATGCGGCAGGTGAAGCAGTCAGCGATGTTCTTCGTGTCGCACTTGAATCGCAGACCCCGCCACCAGCATCAGATACGGACCCTGCTGTTCCTATGCCGGGTGCAGGAACAGACCCTGTTCCGTCACCTGGCTCAGGCACAATAGTGCCTCCGAGCGGTCCTCGCGTGGTTTTAGGTAACGTTGAAGGGAATGCTGTAGCACGTCAAGGTGAAGTAACCTTTACTGCTTCTGGTTTTGCTGCCGGTGAGGATGTTACTTTCACGGTACATTCCACCCCAATAGTTTTGGGTACGGTTCCTGCGGATTCTTCAGGTGTTGCCATATACACGTGGCGTGTGCCGGCTGACTTTGAGTTGGGTACACACCATGTGATAAGTGAGGGTGCCTCTGGCCTGCGTACGCAAGCTTCTTTCGAGGTGATTCCCACGGCAGATCAGGAAGGTAAAGGGACGCTTCATGAACAAGAGATCATATCCCCGAAGCCCCAAAATAAGGGTGGAGGTTTGGCGCATACAGGCGTTGAATCACTGAGCCTTGTTACCCTTTCTGGGTTGGCTGCCTTTTCTTTGGGATTCGTGTGTGTTTCACGTCGCCGCAGGGATCTTCTGTGAGGCACTAAGGTGAGGAAACCTGGGCGCTCATCCGCTCAGCCGGAAACTTCGGCTTTCGGATTCCTCTCCCAATGAAATAGGGGTGTCCTTGTCTGTAGAACTTCTACGGACAAGGACACTTCTTTATGCAGCACAGGGTCGCAGACAAAAGCAAAAAGCCCGCGATTTCTCGCGGGCTTTACTCAGTGGCTCCGACCGGTATCGATCCGGTGACCTTTCGATTTTCAGTCGAACGCTCTACCAACTGAGCTACAGAGCCAATTACCGGACCAGTGGTCTGGTGGCGACCCCGACGGGACTCGAACCCGCGACCTCCGCCGTGACAGGGCGGCGCGCTAACCGACTGCGCTACGGGGCCTTACAACAGGTGTAAGACCTATTGAATTATATCTTCACATCTCCGACATGAAGTTCGTACCCCCAACGGGATTTGAACCCGTGTCGCCGCCGTGAAAGGGCGGTGTCCTAGGCCGCTAGACGATGGGGGCCTGTTGGCCCGAACAATGTCCGGTGAACGTGGAAGATCATAGGCAGATTTCACCTCAAGAAGCAAAACGATTTGATGTGACTCCTATCACCTATCAAATATTGCTCCGTCACCACCGCTGCGTATCCGCCTAATCTGTACATATGACGGACCTGATGAATGCTGCGCATAATTTGTTCTCATTTCTGCTAAAAAGCGCGGAAGAAGAAGCACAAAGTGGCACCGCCGCCGAAGCCGTGGAAAACACAATCGACCTTGTTTTCCTCACAGGGGCGACGCTGGCAGGTGCAGCAATCGCTTTCATAGTGACCACAATCATGGCCGTAATTGCACGAAATCTCACACGCCGTTCAGCTGTTCTGGCTGCTCTGATGAAAAGAATCCGGGTAGCTGTCTATGTGGCTTTGATGCTGTGGGGCGCATGGGGAGGACTACAAATCGCCCTCCTCAACACAGATTTGGCGAATTGGTCACATACTTCCGCGCTCCTTGTTGTGCTTCACAGCATTGTTGTCCTAGGTATCTTGGCTCTGACCGCCATTGCCTACAAAGCAGCATGGATATTCCAAGATGCCGCGCGTCTGCGACAAAGTTCTGACCACGGTCGAGCACGCCGCTTTGAAACACAAGCGCAAATCATTCGCCGCCTCGTTCAGGTTCTTGTCGTCGTCGTTGGCGTATGCACAGCTCTATACACCTTTGAAACCGTCAGAATCGCAATGACAACAGTTCTTGCTTCAGCAGGCCTCCTCTCGGTTGTGGCGGGCCTCGCCGCCCAGCAAACACTGGGAAATGTCTTTGCCGGTTTGCAACTGGCTTTTACTGACGCTATCCGCGTAGGAGATGTGGTAGTTGTCGGTCCAAATGGTGAATCTGGAGCAGTGGAAGAAATCACACTCAGCTATGTGGTTGTCAGAGTATGGGATGAACGTCGCTTCATCGTGCCCTCCACCCACTTCACCTCAACAACTTTCGAGAACTGGACACGACGCACAGCCACTCGCTTAGGGCGAGTAGAAATCCAACTGGACTGGTCAGCGCCAATGGCCCTCATCCGACAATACGTGGAGAAACTGTTGCTTTCCAGCGACCTATGGGACGGGCGCACGTGGGCTGTGCAAATCAGTGCAGCCGACACGAACACAGTGACAGTGAGCATCCTCGTTTCAGCTCGCACATCAGGTGACCTATGGGATTTACGCTGCTATATCAGAGAAAAACTGATCCAATGGATCGTCTGTGAAGAACCGTGGGCACGTCCGGCGCAGCGGATACAACCACAAGAAATACAGCTCGTAGAACACGACACCTCACGTGAAGAAATCGCCCGCCTCGCCGCCGAATTAGCAGGAATTTCAGACGAGAACGCACACGAGGACACGCAAATTTCACATAAAACAGCCGCTGATGAACACAATGTGACAGATCCCGTACACGCAGCACGACTCCAAGCCTCTCGCCGCCGCTCAAAGCGAGCACGCAGACGAGCAATGGCTGTGCGCCAACGTGAACTGGCTGAAGGAGGAAAACTACAATCAGCTCCTGAAGGTGAAGATGCGCATGCAGATGAAGACGGCACTCAGATGCTGAGCGCGACAACGGTGATGCGAGTGATTCAAACGCATCGAACACACAGCCCCGAAAACCTACTGGTAACGGACGGCAAGGGTGAACGCCTGTACTCTGGGTCTGCTGAAGCAAAAGAACGCTCAAGTATGTGGGAAGGACCCGGCCAAGAAGTCCTAGCCGAACGTGAAGAAATGACACGTCTGCGTGATACTCGCATAAAACAGGACGAAAACTTTGCCGCTGGCATGGAACCTGAAAGAAAAACCTCAGAAGAACACGACAGTAATGTGCGCGTTATCCCTGCCGAGGAATCTTTAACACAGACCAGACAAATGCAAGCCGTAGATACGACAGAACCTTCAGATAACGCCTCTGCTCCAAAGAAAGCACGCAAGAAAAACCGTCGATAACTTTTAACCTATCGGAGTCAAAAACATGTGCACAGTCGGATCTGTGTCACACATGCTCCGCGGCCGTTGGATGGTAGTTTAAGGGGAGTAATGTGCGCGAAAGTACAGTGGAGTAGTTAATAATGCTGAGTGCTCTGGATTTTTTTCATAGCTGGCTTTTGTTTCCGCTTGCCCTTGTGATAGCGGGAGCAGTTTTCTGGCTTCCAGGCTTAATACCAAGCCTGATACTTGGAGTTCGGCGTGACCTCCTCGCTGTTTTTGCGCCGATCGGAAGCGTGATAATTGTGACGACCAGCGCTGTTTTTGCAGCCGTGCTGGGTGTGTCCTGGGGCTTTATACCGGTCGTTGCGGGAATCGCGGGGACTGCTCTGCTTGCTCTACTTATTCGACTGATTTTCCGCCGTGCAATTCGAGATGAAAAGTCTGGTGTGCCAGAAAACTCCGGTGCTTTTAGTTATACACACACTGACTTTTTACGCTGGGGATTACTTGCGATCATTTGCGTGACGATAACGATTCACTTTGCATGGCAAATCAAAATGCCTGGAGCATTCTCGCAAACCTGGGATAACACGTACCACCTTAATGCAGTCCAAGCAATACTTGATACCGGTAACGCTTCAACCTTGAATATGGACCTTTACGATGTCACGCTTCCGCGACGTCACTACTACTATCCGGGTGCCTGGCATGATTTAATCAGTTTGATTTGCCTCAGCGTGGGCGTACCTGTTTCGGTAGCTACCAATGCTTTCACTGTTATTGTTTCCTTCCTGTACTGGCCGCTAACTATTTCAACACTTGCGCGAGTCGCTTTCGGTAAGCGTCTGGTAACCCTTTTATCGATTCCTTTATCCCTCGCATTCCCACAATTTCCTTTGGGTTTCATCTGGTATGGCGTTCTTTACTCCAACCTGCTCTCATACGCACTTTTGCCAGCAAGCATTGCCTTCACTGTCCTTGGCCTACGACGCTTCTCACGTATTACAGGGTGGTACGCCCTGCTTGCAGCTGCGGGCGCAGTCGCTATGGTTATCACACAAGCCAATGCTGCGGTCCTTTTCGCTATCACATTCTGTGTGATTGCAGGTGTTTACCTTGCTCGCAGGATGAATCATTCTCCAGATGTGACACTCCTACGCAAAATCATCAATACGCTAGGGGCAACAGTTTTTACCGCCCTCTTATTAACCGCTCTGAATTTTGCTCTTGATAAGGTAGGCCCCATTTCCGTAATGCGTCGAGGCTATGAATACTCTTCTCCGCAAGGAAATATCATTCAAGCACTTATGCAACTTGGGACTTTAACAGGCGGTAATCCGACAAATGATTTCGGCATATATACCCTGTCTGAAATGCTGCCACTAGGAATTATGGTGGCATTAGGTATGCTGCTGTCCCTCATACATGGGCGTGCGCGCTGGACGGTTGCTTGCTACGCGATATGGTCATGCCTTTTCATCGCGTGCTTTGCAGCCCCTCCCGGCCCAATCCACGTGTACTGGGCTGGAATCTGGTACTGCGATCTTCCTCGTCTAGCAGGGGCTTTAATCGTGCTAGCCCCGATTTTTGCAGCCTACGCAATTTTCTGTTTCATCGAATGGCTACAGAAACACTTCCTTGTCCTACGCTCGAATACTTTGATCGCCGTAGTGTTAGTGCTTCTTTCAATATGTATTCCCGTTAATCATTCACTAACAAGCGTGTGGCATCGAGTAGCCGACAACTTCCGGATCACAAATTCCTCATTTGTTGATTCAGATGAACTCGCGCTTTTCCAATGGATGTCACAGAATTTGCCACAAGGTTCAGCTGTCCTTGGTAACCCCTGGGAAGGCGCGCCATTTGCGTGGGCAATCGGCCATACGCGCACAGTGTTCCCGAAAATGGAAGTCGATTTCCGAGACTCAGACTATGAGCTCCTTGCTACCTCATTAAAAGACTCCACAAAACGTCAGGAAGTCTGCAATATACTCAATCGGCAAGGAGCGCGTTACATCCTTGACCTTGACGATTCGTACATATGGGGCGGCAGTGGATGGAACGCCGAAAAACGCTACCCGTCATTTGATGAAGTGGACAATAGTGGAGTGGGTAAAGTCATTCAGCAGGTTGGAAAAGCTAAACTTGTAGAAATCACGATGTGCGAATAGCTTTCATGCGACGCTGAATGTAATGAGGTCATTTCATTCAACCTCACACAGTGAATAAGTGGAGGTAAATGCATGACGAGGATGGTGGTAAGACGATGAGTTCTCCAACAATCAGCATCATTATGCCGGTGTATGGTGTTGAAAACTTCATCGCTCGTGCGATTGAAAGCGTACAAGCGCAAACCTGCCAAGATTTTGAGTTCCTCATAGTTGATGACGGCTCCAAGGACGCCTCCGGCACAATCGCTGATCGTTATGCGATGACAGACTCACGAATCACTGTTTTTCACAACCAAAATGGTGGCGCACCTGCTGCTCGTAATTTCGCATTAGATCGAGCAGTAGGAAAATACGTCTACTTCATGGATGGTGACGACTGGGCTGAACCCACGATGCTCGCGGATATGCTCACAATCGCTGAAGATAATCAAGCTCAGCTTGTTGTTGCCGGATTCTACATCGACACGTACTACTCTCAGTCACGTTTTCATTCCGAAATAAAAAGTGTTCCCACACGCTACTACGTGGGGCCTCAAGATTTTCGCATGAATGCCCACCAGCTATTTGACGCGAACTTACTGTACACCCCGTGGAATAAGTTATTTTTACGAAGCTACCTCGAAGATCATTCGATTCGTTTCACCCCGACATTTTGGGATGACTTTCCTTTTGTTCTTGATGTGATTCGTAACATTGACACAGTCTGCGTCACCGAGAAGTCTTACTACCATTTCATTCGCGCCCGAGCTGAAAGCGAAACAGCGAAATATCGCCCAGGTGTCACCGAAAAACGAATTGAAGAAGACCGGTGGATGCAAGACCTGTACCGTCATTGGGAAATCGAAAATACTGATGCGCAAGAAATGATTGCGCGCCGCTATATTGAACGGCTATTCGGGTGCTTTGAAAACATTCTCAGCCCCCAGTCAGTTCTCAAAAAAACAGAACAACGTAAAGAAATCGCCGAACTTCTGCAAGCTCAACGAACAATTGAATGTTTACGTATTGCACGACCTCAAAGCACGTACAGTCGGATTATGTGGCTGCCATTACGCTGGAAATCTGTTCCTTTGATCGTATGTGAAGGAAAACTTATTTCTTTTGTCAAAAGGCATTTCACGAAGCTATTCGCGGTATTGAAAGCAAATCGTTAGGAGTTCACCGTGGGTGAGCAGAAAAAACAGATGCAGATAGCAGCGGTTGTTGTCACCTTCAATCGTTTGTCCTACCTCCAACGACTAATTCCGCGACTGCTTGACATACAAGAAGTGGACGCGATCCTCATAGTCGATAATGCCTCAACCGATGGCACACCCCAATGGCTAAGCGCCCTCAACAATGAGCGAGTAAAAGTTCACCTACTTGAACAAAATATGGGAGGCGCAGGAGGCTTCCACGTCGGACTTGAATGGTCATATTCTTTAGGTTACGAACTGACCTGGATGATGGACGATGATGGACTCCCAGACCTTGCCTGCTTAGGCACCCTCCTTGAATACCGAAACGATTTTGACTTTTGGGGACCCGCTGTTTTAGCTGAACAAAATCCAGAAAAACTCTGTTTCCCTGTGCGAGTACCACGTCATGCCACCGCTTCACGCACACTCGCTGAACTGGTTGAATATTCAAACTCAGGAAGTGTGGAAGGTGTTGTGATTCCTTTCAACGGCGTACTGGTAAAACGTAGTCTTGTGGAAAAAATCGGTGTGCCCCGTGCGGAATTCTTTATTTGGGGTGACGACGTTGAATATCTGTGGCGCGCAGCAAGGGCAGGAGCGCGAGTAGCAACAGTAGTTGATGCACATTTCCTGCATCCAGCTACCGATGATTTAGGTGCGCCCATGATGTTCGGTAAAACCACGTACAATCATTCACCCAGCGATTTGAAACACTACTGCATGGCACGCAATAACACGGTGAACCTTCTGGAATACCGCAGCATATTACATGTCATTGGTTTCTGGGTGAAAACCGCTTGGTTCTACACATTCGTAGTTCCCAGCATGTCACGGTGGAAAATATCAGTGAGCGCAATCTGGGCAGGCCTACGCAAAAACTTTACAGGCCATAAGCGCTTTTTACGCGGCTAGTTGCGGTGCCTCCACCCACGCGCCTTCCGAATAACAGCACTACTGAGGCGCACCATCGTATGAACAGGACGCGGGATAGTGCGCAGGTCCTCAATGAGGGTCTGCATTTGCTGTGAAAGGTTAGCTATCGTGTGGCGGTATTCGTTCAACGTGCGAATTTCTTCTGATAAAGACTGCATTTGCCGGTGCAGGTCAGCTATTTCTCTTTCCTGTCGGTCGAGCTTACATGAGAGACGTTCATGTAAACCGCTGAGGTGCAGTACCAATCCCAAACCATATTCGCTGACATACTCGCGTAAATACGTATCGCGTATCTGTGAATCAAGCTGTTGATGCAACTGGGATAATGAAGTAATGGAATTCCCCGTATCGGCACTGAAATCATTGGGGCGTTGATGCCAAAAAGCGAGCGGTTTACCTTCGATAAACCCAAAAGGACCTTTCAAAGCAAGACTGAGGTTCAGTAGCCAATCTTCAACGACAGGGAAGTTTCCTTCAGGCATCGCTTCACGAGCAGCTTCTGTGCGGTAGAGCGTCGCAATAGGAACAGTCTTATTTGCTCGCAGGAAATTACCAAGCGAAAGATAATTGTCGTGAGGCTGGTATATCCAACGGAATAATTCGGTGAAATCGTCACCGTTTTGTTCTTCAGCAATCACTTCTAGACGTACTGCAACGGCACTATGTGTCGGATGCGCATGTAAGAAATCTGTTGTTTTCTGGAGGAATTCAGGGTCCCACGTATCATCGTCGTCATGTACAGCGTAAAAAGTACCTGAAGCCTCGTGAACACCTTGCCGCCAGGCACCATCTCGCCCACGAGAGATTGGATTCGTTATCAGGCGAGTTTTTTGCGATAAGACGCTCTTTTCTGCCAGAAGTTGCGCTATCGGTTCTTCTGCGCCGCCATCGTTAATAATGAGCAATTCGTAATCGGTGAATACTTGGGAATCGATCGATTCAAGCGCTCGCCGTAAAAAGCGGTTGCGGTTCTTAGTGCGAAGGATTATTGATACTTGCGGAAAACTCATGTTTCCTCCCGCTTGGCACAGCTTTGGACGAGCTTTGGTTTTAATCATATCGACGGGAAAAGTTACGGTGCAACCGAACAGTAGGTGAAATTTCATCCGGTATTATGCCTGTGTGCAGGCAGAACACTTCACAACGCCACCACAAGAAAGCGAGATGCTGGTGAATAAACCCGTTCACTTTGTTCATAAAAGAGGCTTTTTTGCTGGCGAGGATGCCGACAATCATGTGAATGTGTATGAGAGTAACGGTCAGGTGCGAACATGTTCTCAAGTGACGGAAGGTAAACTTCATATGTCACTTGTTGGACCTTCTACCTATGTAAAGCGATGAATATGCGCATGGCAACCGTTTCAGTATGGAATTATGTAGGTAGTATTATCGCGCCACATTTTCCTAGCGCGACGAGTGAAATGAGAAGTCAAGACTAATGGCAGCAGGAAACCTTTCTGGATTTACGATACCTGGTAAATCACAAGGACTCTGGGGAGTTATTCAGCAGCGATACCTGCTGAATTTGATTGTCAAGAAAGAATTACGTATCCGTTACCGTGGTTCCTACTTGGGAATGCTCTGGTCCTACGCTAAACCTGCAACACAATTCCTGGTTTTCTATGTTGCAATTGGTAAGTTCATGGGAATGAGCCGTGCAATTGAAAACTACGTGGTGTACATGTTTTCAGGTGTTGTGCTCATTAACTACTTTAGCGAGATTTTCGGACAAGCAACACGATCAATTGTTCAAAATAAAGAGCTTGTACGAAAAATCTATTTGCCGCGCGAGTTATTCCCTATCTCCAGTGTGCGCGTGGCGATCGTTCACTTATTTCCGCAACTCGTGATCTTATCCGTAGGGGCGCTCCTTTTTGGGTGGCGACCAGGGTTTTTGAACCTTTTAGCTATCGTTGCGGGTTTTGTCATAATGACCCTTTTTGCATTGGGGCTTGGCCTGTGCGCCGCAGCCTTGAATGTCATGTTCCGCGATACAGAGAACTTTGTTGATCTGCTCCTCATGATTGCGACCTGGGCTTCACCGGTCCTGTACATGTGGACTATGGTCGATGCAGTTTTTACAGGCCCTTTGCGCTGGCTCTGGTATGTCTACATGAGTAATCCATTAAGCGTATGCGTTGAACTCTTTCATTACGCATTCTGGCATCCCACAGCCGGAGTGCACGCATCATTACTTCCGCATTTTGGTATGTGGGTTGCCATTGGATGCGTTATTTCGTTGGCAATGCTTGTTCTAGGAGAGCGAACTTTCCGGCATTATGACGGAAATTTTGCACAGGAGTTGTGATGAATCCTCAGCACATTAAAGACAGTACACATGTGGCAGTGCATGTTTCCCATGTGAAAAAAGAATTCTCACTTCGTCATACGCATACTTTGAAAGATCGACTGGTTTGGCGATTTACTCGGCGTAATCAAGCGCAAACTGACTACTTCCGCGCCCTTGATGATGTCTCTTTTGACATTAAGAAAGGCGAAAGCGTGGCATTGCTGGGCTTCAACGGCTCAGGTAAATCAACAATGCTGAAACTCATCTCAGGTGTTTTACAGCCAACATCGGGGACCGTTGGTTATCGCGGTCGAATTGCGGGTCTTATCGAGGTAGGTGCTGGGTTCCATCCTGATCTCACCGGCCGCGAAAATATATTTCTTAACGGTGCGATTTTAGGGATGACGAAAGCTCAAATTGAAGAATCCTTCGATGAAATTGTTGCCTTTTCTGAAATTGAAAAATTCATTGATACTGAGGTGAAATTTTATTCCTCAGGCATGTTCCTCAGACTCGCATTCTCTGTATGCATCCACACGAATCCGGATGTCTTTTTAATCGATGAAATTCTTTCTGTTGGTGATGAACCATTCCAACGTAAATGTATTCAACGTATTCGGCAGCTCCAAGGTGAAGGTAAAACGCTAGTCATTGTTTCTCATGACTTGAATATGGTGAGTGAACTATGTGACCGTGGAATTTTGCTTGAGCGTGGCACAATGGTCCTTGACGGACCTGTGAAAGAATGTGTCGCACGGATGCGTAATGAAGGCTGAGGACAAACAATGAAAGAATTACGGGTTGCAGCTGTAGTTGTCACCTATAACCGGTGCGAGCTCCTACAAAAAACTCTGGCGGCACTTGAAGCACAAACCTACGCGCCAGCAGCAATCATTGTGGTTGATAACGCCTCAACTGATGACACTCAACATATGTTGGCTGCACGTGATAGTGCGCCGAGCCTTCAGGTACATCGTTTAGCCGAAAACACTGGTGGCGCTGGTGGTTTTAACGCCGGAATAAAAATCGGTTACACAGAAGGCTATGACGCGTTCTGGGTGATGGATGACGACACCGCGCCACGTCCAGAAGCACTTGAAAAACTAGTGACCACTTTGCATGATGCCGCCGAATTTCGCGGGGGAGATATGCCTTCCTACGCGGCCTCAATGGTTTTATGGACAGACGGCTCCGCATGTGAAATGAATTTCCCCACTCCCACATGGGATTGGGTGCGACCGGTGCCTTACCAGAAAAACTGGATTGACATTGACTGCGCCTCATTTGTTTCCTGCTTGGTGACCCGTGAAGCTGTCGCTCACTGTGGATTCCCCTACAAGGAATACTTCATTTGGTTCGATGACGCCGAGTACACCTACCGCCTGTCAAAGTGGCGTCCAGGCATATTCGTTACCGACTCGTACGTGGATCACCTCACCCCAGAAAATAAAGGGGTTTTTTGGTCAGAAGTCACCGAAGCGAACTTCTGGAAGTACTCGCGTGGGGCACGAAACCAAGTGTCCGCCGGCATATCCTTGCGTAAACCACGGATCCTTGTTGACCTTTTTGCTGGATTATATCGACAACTGCGTGGAGCCCCAGTCAGCCGTAAGTTAAAACTGAAACTGACGAAAGCGGCTTTTGAAGGATTCTTCCAACGCCCACGCATTGAATACCCAGAGCAAAAGTAGCGGCCTAGCCGTGCGGTGATGCGGGCGTGTTACTTCCGATGGCGCAGGAAGTTACGGGCCCGCATTTTTGCCCATGAAAAGAAAGTTTCACGTCGGCGCGCCAGGTCATTGAACATCGCTGCTTGCCACAGCAAGGCCCCTACACCGTGATGTTCTACGAAATCGCGCAGGTACTCGTCACGTACTTGCAGATCAAAGTAAGCGTGCTTGTCGGCTCCTGCGAAAACTGAATTACCGAGCGCTCCTTTTTGTGTGCGGCGCTGATGCCAGTAGGCAAGTGGTTCGCCGTCAATAAATTCCACGTGATACTTCGCTGCTAAACGGATGTGGAATTCCCAGTCACCTACCACCGGCAAATCATCACGGAAACCACCGAGATCATCAATGACTGCACGTGGGTACATGCAGGAAATAGGGACAGCAATATTTGATTCCATCAGTTTTGATAAAGAAAACTGAAAAATCCCCGGCCACGCGATTTCTCTGCTGAGCTCAATGACACGGTTACCTTCGATTTTTTCGTGAATGATTTGTGTACGTACTGCGACACCACCGGCGGTTGGATTTTCCTCTAAATAATTCACACATTTTTCAAGGAAAGAAGGATGCCACGAATCGTCGTCGTCGTGAATACAAATATATTTACCTGCGGAGTGCGAAATAGCGAGGTTTGAGGCCGCTTCCATACCTAAAGATTGCGGATTATGGAATACTCGCGCACGCCCCTTCAGAGCTGCTGAATGTTTTTCAAGAAGTGCATCTACAGGTTCTGGAGCGCCGCCGTCATTGACGATGATTAATTCAAAGTCTTCGTACCGTTGTTGCGCGCAGTCAGCGATTGCTCTGGTTAACAGTACTGCACGGTCCTTTGTGCGCATGACGATACTGACAAGTGGGCGGCTCATAATTATTCTCCAAATTGCTGAAGTTTTACGACAGGCAACTATAGAGGCGAGTCTAGCACCTCATCAATTAACGTGAATTTTAACGAGGAATAAAGCCGCACGATACATATGGGCAAAGGAAAAAACAGGCAAAGAAGTACCCTTCTGGGCTTCCGCTACTTATGAGTGCATATATGAAGAATGGCCTGATAGGTCGCTGAAAAGAAAAGAGGAACAAATCTCTGGTAAAACAGGTATATACACTTGTTTCCATCACTATTTATTCATTGTGAGGACTCGCACTATGGAGAACTTTCCTTCACTACGCTCAGCTGCCGAACGCACAGATAATGAATGGCGCAAAATCTTAAATCCAATGGAATATCACGTTCTTCGTGAGTCAGGCACAGAAAGACCGTTCACAGGCGAATTATTGAACGAAAATCGTGTAGGTACTTTC
This sequence comes from Schaalia sp. lx-100, assembly GCF_021083625.1. Taxonomy (NCBI): domain Bacteria; kingdom Bacillati; phylum Actinomycetota; class Actinomycetes; order Actinomycetales; family Actinomycetaceae; genus Schaalia; species Schaalia sp. lx-100. The sequence goes on from NZ_JAJNRP010000004.1 coordinate 168,239, forward strand.
CATTGCAAAGGGTGCGGGGCTGTACTTTTTGACTCCTCAACAAAATTTGATTCACATTGTGGGTGGCCCAGCTTTAATCAAGCAAAAGAAGGAGCCGTCGTATTTCTTACAGATAATTCCCACGGTATGAGGCGCACAGAAGTTCGCTGTGCTACCTGCAATAGTCATCTTGGTCATATCTTTGATGACGCACCAGATCAGCCCACCGGACAAAGATACTGCATGAACTCTGTCTGCCTTACTTTTACACCGGCTGATCCCCAGTGAATCTGTCGTATCACCTACATCGAGGGGTTGGCCACCTACCGCCGTCAGGCCTAATCATTGGGTCGGCGCTTTCGCAGTACATGGGAGCAGCTTTAGCGATCAGCCTTTTTCATGTGATGCATCCGGCTTCTGTTGCTTGGTGTCGTGTGACAGTAGCAGCAGTTATTTTGGTTGCATGGCGCAGGCCGTGGCGATCAGGTATCACATGGGCTGATTTTGCGCGTTCAACGCTTTTCGGTATCACGATTTTGACGATGAATGCGGCTTTCTATCAGGCGCTGGTGACTTTGCCTTTAGGGGCTGCTGTTTCGTTGGAATTTGTTGGCCCAGTAGCAGTTGCGGTGTTGAGTGGTCGTGGCTGGTCGGTGCGTGTGGCAGCGCTCCTTGCATGTGTGGGCGTGGCATGTATTGGAGGGCTTGGGGTTGATACGGGCGATCCTGCTGTGATTTCAGGTTTGCTGTGGGCGGGGCTATCAGGTTTGTCTTGGGCCTGTTACATCGTCCTTGGGCGGAAAATTGCAGCGAAACGTTCAGCAGTAACGAATTTGGCTTTAGGATGTGCGGGAGCTTGCCTCGTATATGCCCCTTTCCTTGGTTCAGGTGCAGGTGTAGCGCTCTATGATGTTTCGCTGTTGCTGAGCGTTATTCTTGTCGGCGTATTGTCGACAGCTTTACCTTTCACTTTGGAAGCAGTTGCGATGAGTCGTTTGTCGGCTTCAACATTTTCGTTACTTGCGGCTTTAGAGCCGGCAACTTCTGCGGTGATCGGAGCTTTCCTGCTGAGGCAGGTTCCTACCATAGGGCAGCTTGTGGGGTTGGTTTGTATTTCTGTGGCTGTGTGGTTGGCTTCACGTCAGGATGTTCCTTCTGGTCAGTCCTCATCTTCAGCTACAAAGGGGTGACGCGCGGGAATCCCTACCCACCTCCATGACAATTGCCATGAGTTGCGCCTTAGTTATTTACTCCGAGGGGCAGCTAAAGGTGTAGCGCATCATATGGCTTGCCTTGAGGTTTGAGTGTTCCCCCCCCCGGGGGCAAAGGAGCCGCCAGAGCTGTTGCGGCTGCCCGTTCAAGCCCAAAACCAACGAAACTGCTGTCAGTTGTGAATCCGATAAGTGGGGCTGCTGATCTGAAGATTAACAGTGACTGCAGGGAAGGTGGGGGTACTTGTCTGTGGAAAATGGTGGGAGAGGATTTTGTGGTGCCAGTGTTGTGAGTAACGTAACTGTTAAACGTGGAGGTATTGTTCCGCTTTTTGGATGGAAAGAGAGGTTTTTATTTGATGACATACTTGGCCTCGCGTACATGCGTATACAGTTAATACGCATGTTTCACATCGAATAAAAATCACGTGAAGTAATGTGACTGAAAGAAAGGGTAAGTATGAAAACAGCTCCCATCCGTGCAGATGAGAGCTGGTTTTGTAGGCCCACGGGGACTCGAACCCCGAACCCACGGATTAAAAGTCCGCTGCTCTACCATTTGAGCTATAGGCCCAACCCCTTAAGGGTACGCTAACTATTGTACGAGGTGATCCCCGTGGTCGAAAATCGGCGTCCACGACGACCGGCTATTTTGACTCCTGCTCAAACAGAATCTTTGGTAGGAGATATTGACCCAGCGCAGGAATCTGCGCTTGCTCACGCCTGCGCATGGGCCATTTTGAATGTGAGCGATAGCACTTTCGGACCTGAAGTGATTCAGCGCCTCCATGAAGTAATTGCGACTGAAGGAGTGGACATTATTGCCCATATTTGGGCACGTAGCCCGGAATTTACGCTGCCGGGGGCGTTGTGGCGTTCATACCTATTCCATGAATGGTGCGTGCGTGACTTGCATGTGGTGACGCGCTTGTATGAATTAGGACTGCAAGAATACGACCTTGGTGAATATGAAACTCGTCATAGCGCTGGAAGTTTGAATGCGCTTCTCAATGAATTAGAACACTTATTTGCAGGACAACTAACAGATGACGACCTCGAAAATCTTTTACTGTGGACTTCAAGTGTGATGAGAATTATTGCTGCGGGAAATAATCCTGAGGGAAGCTGGATTGAAGATATTACCGACCCGCTTGCCTATCCTGTGACATTACGTTCACACGCTTTAGTGCGGACAGCAGAAGAACTGGAACGTTCTGCACAAGAAGCTGCTCACGGTCGCCTTGAATGAAAAGCGCAGAGCTTTGGAATATACGTGAAGTAAGTCAGTTCGGATGCAGGTCATGCGTAGGACCGATACCCTTAGATGGTGTCTCGTCCTCGTCCTGCTCCTGTGCCGTCGCATCTTGTGCGTGCAGCTGGTGCACTTGTGTGGCGTTTTCGTGATCGACAAAGGCCTCTGGTTACGGGCGAAAAAATTCAAGCAGAAGATATAGACGTTCTGCTTGTACACCGGCCTAAATACCATGACTGGTCGTGGCCAAAAGGCAAATCAGAATCTCAAGAGCCTCTCGCGCAGGCCGCTGTGCGTGAAGTGGAAGAAGAAACTGGTTATGCCGTTCGATTGTGGGCCCCTTTGACCACTCAGCGGTATCGCCTAGGAACTCGACAAACAAAAGAAGTTTTTTACTGGGTAGGCACGCCTCTGTCTGATTCAACGGACACACTCACTCACGATGGGCCAGTGCCTTTACGCGCACGCCGTCCTGTACAGCACGCATCGTCGCGTGAAATTGACGAGGCGCAATGGCTTTCCCCTGACCAAGCCCATGAACTTCTGACACGCCGTGGTGATCGACGACTTTTGCAAGAACTACTCGCACGCGCGCAAAACGGTACCCTTGTCACATCCACGCTTGCTTTGCTTTCGAATGCGGCAACTATTCCTCAAGACTTGTGGGAGGGAACACCTGAGGCTTTACCGTTAAGCCGCTTAGGGAATTATCAGGCATTGCGGATCAGCGACGTACTTTCAGCATTCGGTATTGAAGCAGCTTTAACATCGCCGCAGGCCAGTTGCACCGCGACTTTAGGGCCGTGGGTTGCGCTTTCGCAAGGACGTGTCATTAAGCTGGCGGAACTTTCCTATGAAGCTATTACTGCCGATGCGTCGAAAGCGCAGCAGGTGGTGGAAAAACTGGTCGCCCAGCCGCATATTCCTACTGTTGTTTGCGCAGATCATGAGTGTCTGCATAGCCTTGTGGGGCCTCTGGAAGCAGCGACACTGGCTCCTCAACGGGACACGTCACAGCAAAAAATCCTCACATATACTTTTGCGGACTTTATTGTTGCCCATATTGCGCATACGGATAGCCCTGAAATTATTGCTCGTGAACACCACGCTTTACGGGTAAAAATAACCCCACAGGAATGAAAAAATACAGACCAGCTACGCACTATATTCACTTCGAGCCAGTGGGGTGGTGCTGCGACTTTCTTCGCTCCTACTTCATCGATGGGTAAGCGCGCAGGTAAAGAAAAAACCGAAGCCCCTACCAGTTACGCATAAACAGTGCGATAAACGATTAGTTGCCTCTTTGCTGATAGGTGATAAGCAGGCGTGGGATATATGCGCTCACATGTGTGATTGAGCAACAGAACGAGTCAGGAGAGGTGAATCTTGAGCGCAACGAGCAACACAAGTCAGCGAATGGTCGCCTGCGGCCCATGATTCAGGTGTCGGTCGTAACCATGCGATTTCTAAAAGTGAATCCTCAGGATCAACACCTACATATTGTGTGAACTCTGCGCTGCACGCGGTGTGAGCCTGCTTATCGAGTTCAAAAACAGATGGCAGATCCGAAGCGTCAATAGGCAGGAGCGCAATTACTTCTGCCGTGTGCGGCTCAGAGCAATGACGAGTGGAAAGGGAAGCTGTTTCATTTTCACCCGGCATATCAATGCATTGACCGACGTGGAGATCAGTAACTGATATGTGCGAGCAAGCGGAAAATAAAAAAGCTACACCGGAGAGTAGACACATAAGCGCCGCCACGCGCATAAAAGTGCAACGGTGGCGACGCTTATTGGCAGTCAACGAGAAAAGCATCCTATGGCCCTACGAAAAGTCGTATAACCCAGAACATGCCAGCAGCAACTGCGGCCGCCGCAGGCAAAGTCAAGAACCAAGCGATAACGATATTGCCAGCCACACCCCAACGTACTGCCGAGAAACGACGTGTGGCACCCACACCAAGGATTGCAGAGGTAATGGTGTGAGTGGTAGAAATCGGCGCATGGAGGGCAAAAGCCGCTATATACAGCACGCCGGCGGAAACTGTTTCTGCGACAAAACCGCGAGCAGGATCCAAGTCGATGATTTTGCGACCGAGGGTACGCATAATTCGCCAACCGCCTGAATATGTTCCCGCTGAAATTGCGAGTGCTGCGGCAATTTTCACCCACAAGGGAACAGTGAGATCGCCTGTTGCCTCATCAAAAATATTGTGGGTATGACCGTAACCTCCAGCAACCAGAGCCATAACGATGACGCCCATAGTTTTTTGAGCATCCTGCAAGCCGTGTCCAAGTGCCATTGCGCCTGCCGAGGCGGTCTGCAAAATACGGAATTGGCGCATCGTGCGGTGGTATGGCAAATTCCGTAAGAACCTCATGAGGATCCGCATGATGATGTAGCCAAAGAAAAAGCCAATACACGGTGAGGTGAACATGGGGATGATGACATGAGCGGTGATGCCGCCCCACTGAACCGTTGTCATTGACACTAAGCCCGCACCGACAAGTCCCCCAATTAACGCGTGTGAGGACGAGGAAGGAAGGCCAAACCACCATGTGATGAGATTCCACGCCACCGCACCCAGAAGGGCAGCGAGGACAATGACAAGGCCTTCACGTTGCATACCCACATCTGCTGAAGAAGTGTAATGCGAAATATCAATAATGCCTTGCCCGATGGTTTTGGCTACTTCTGTTCCAAGCAAAGCGCCAATCACATTCATTACTGCAGCCATAATGAGTGCGGCACGTGGTGTGAGTGCGCGGGTTGAAACTGAAGTAGCAATAGCATTTGCTGCGTCGTGGAATCCGTTGGTGTAGTCAAAAGCTAAGGCAATGACAATCACCATGACCACGAGGACGAGGTTAATGTCCACGAGGTCAGGACTCCTTTACCGCGATGGTTTCAATGGTGTTAGCGAGGTCCTCAAATGCGTCGCAACATTTTTCGAGGACTTCGATGATGTCTTTGAGTTTAATGATCGTGACGGGATCAAGACCAGAATCAAAGAGTGCAGTCAAAGTGTGACGGTAAGCCCGGTCACCATCGTTTTCTAGGCGGTTGATTTCCACCCAGTAGTCGCGTAGCGATAGTGGATTTTTCAGGTCAGGAATCGCTTGGGCTGTCTGTTCAGCGCAACGAGCCAAGACGCTGACTTGTTCGGTCAGGAGTGTCATGATCTGTTCAGGAATGTCATGGATTCCATACAGGACGAATAAATCCCCTGATTCGTCCATGAGGTCCATGCAGTCATCCAAACATGAGGCGAGCTCTTGCAGGTCTTCGCGGTCAAATGGAGTGATAAATGATTGGTTGAGGCGCTGGATAATATCGTGATTAATCTCATCAGCGGCATGTTCGACTTCGTGAAGCCTGTCGCGGATTGCGACCTGCTCTTGAAGTGAAGATCCAAGGATGGATGAAAGTAAGCCAACGCCAGTGACAAGGTGCTCAGCCTGACTGGTGAGCATGTCGAAGAACGTGGGTCCTTCGGGCTTTCGGATACCCATGAGTGTCCTCCAAGTGAGAAGTGAACAGATACATCGGGCATATACAGGTTAGGGCACTTGGGGCGTATTGGGCACTTTTTATCTGTCGATGAGAGGGAAAAGTGTGGATAAAAGTGAGCAAATAGGGTGAGTTGTGTGATCTGACACATTTTTTGTCGGGACCAACTGCCCGCGCATTTTGCGTCAGAATCAGTCAATATTGACATGTAGACGATGGACACTTTCGCGTGCCCAAAAAATACCGAGTGCCTCAGGAGGCAATATGTCCGTGACTGAACAGGATGTGCGCGCAGCCGCTCCGGCAAACGCTCCCGAAGATGTTCTTAACTGGGTTGCTGAAATTGCTGCCCTTACTACACCGGACGCCATCGAATTCGCCGACGGCTCCCAAGAAGAATGGGATCGTTTAACATCCCTCATGGTTGAATCAGGTGTTTTCACACGCCTGAATGAGGAAAAGCGCCCCAACTGCTTCCTCGCTCGCTCACTTCCTTCAGACGTGGCCCGTGTTGAATCTCGTACCTTCATCTGCTCTGAAAAAGAAGAAGATGCTGGTCCGACGAACCACTGGGCAGATCCCGTGGAAATGAAAGCAACCCTGAAAGAGAAATTCACAGGTGCAATGAAGGGCCGCACCATGTACGTGGTTCCTTTCTCCATGGGTCCATTGGGTGGCCCTATTTCTCAGCTGGGTATCGAAATCTCTGACTCTCCTTACGTGGTCTGCAACATGCGCATCATGACTCGTATGGGTCAAGCTGCAATGGATTTGATCGCTGAAGGTAAGCCATGGGTTCCTGCAGTTCACTCTGTAGGTGTGCCTTTGGAAGAAGGCCAGGAAGATACCGCATGGCCTTGCAACGAAGAAAAGTACATCACTCACTTCCCTGAAACCAACGAAATTTGGTCTTTCGGTTCCGGTTACGGCGGTAACGCTCTGCTCGGTAAGAAGTGCTTCGCTCTGCGTATCGCTTCCACAATGGCTCGTCGTGATGGCTGGATGGCTGAACACATGCTCATCCTGCGCCTGACCCGTGAAACCACTGGCCAGCAGTTCCACGTCACCGCAGCCTTCCCCTCAGCTTGCGGTAAGACCAACCTCGCTATGCTTCAACCCACCATTCCTGGTTACACAGTTGAAACAGTGGGCGACGATATTGCATGGATGCGTCCAGGACCAGATGGCCGTCTCTACGCGATCAACCCTGAAGCAGGCTTCTTCGGTGTGGCTCCGGGTACTTCTTACGACACAAACCCGATGGCTATGGAAACCATGAAAGCCAACTCCATCTTCACAAACGTTGCTTTGACTGATGACGGCGACGTGTGGTGGGAAGGCATTGACGGTGACGTTCCGGCTCACCTCATTGACTGGCACGGTAACGACTGGACTCCTGAGTCAGGCGAAAAGGCTGCACATCCAAACAGCCGCTTCACGGTACCTGCCGCACAGTGCCCGATTATCTGCTCCGACTGGGAAGCTCCTCAGGGTGTAGCAGTTGACGCGATCTTGTTCGGTGGCCGTCGCGCGACCAACGTTCCGCTTGTTGCTGAACAGTACGAGCCAGCTCACGGCGTGTTCATCGGTGCTTCTGTGGCTTCCGAAGTGACAGCTGCTGCAACAGACGTTAAAGCAGGTTCGCTGCGTCATGACCCATTCGCAATGCTGCCTTTCTGTGGCTACAACATGGCTGACTACTGGGGACATTGGCTGGAAATGCAAGACAAGTTGGGCGAAAACTTCCCGAAGGTTTACCAGGTGAACTGGTTCCGTAAGGATGAAGACGGCAACTGGTTGTGGCCAGGCTATGGCGAAAACTCCCGTGTTCTGGACTGGATCGTTCGCCGCGCCACCGGTGAAGTTGAAGCAATTGACGGTGTGACTGGTCGTTACCCGAAGTTTGAAGACTTCAACCTTGACGGACTGGACATTGATGAGGCTCACTGGGCGAAGCTCTTTGCCATTGATCCTGATGCATGGTCAGCAGAAATGGATGATACTGAGGAATACTTCGCACAGTTTGGTGACAAGGTTCCTGCAGCTATCCGCGAACAGCTGGCGAAGTTCCGCGAGCGTATCGCTGCCGCAAAGGCCTGAGTTTTCAATGTGGCCTAGTTACAGTCGCTGTTGAAAGGCAGTGACTAGGCCACTGCGAAGAAAACTGCATATAGTGTGTTGCCCCGATCATGTGAGTGATCGGGGCAACACGCATATGCTCTGCTTTACCCTAAATAATGCGTTAGCGCATGAGGGGGGAGCGGTTAGGGGTAGCGAGCAAAAGGCTGGCGTATAGCCCAAAAGGTAGAGTCACTTGAGACGGCAAAATATTGTGTGCTTATGCCTTCATATAGAAGAAAAGAGCGGGAAAACTACAAGCCGGCAACAGAGTCTAAACGTCCAGAATCATGTGTACGCCACGAAGCAATAGCATGACGTGAAGGCGCGTCCATACTGATACAACCGCATGATTGGCCGGTAACTATATCGAAATCAAAAACATGTGCCTGTGTGTCGTGAGCAAGGTCAGGGTCATGTAAAAGTGCAAATGCCTGATTCGCCATTGCATCCAGCGGCTGACGGATTGAGGTTAAAGACGGAACAGTAAAACCTGAATGTGAAGAACCGTTAACTGCAACAATCGCCATATCTTCAGGGACTCGCATACCTAAATCTGCGCACGCAGCGAGGACACCCACTGCTTGACGCTCATTCCCTGTAATAAGTGCGGTGGGAAGGGCTCCACGTTCATGGGCATCCATGAGCCACTGATACCCGGCAAAACGCGAATAAGCCTGCCACGTGACTAACGCAGAATCAGCGTCATAACCGGTTGCCTGACACCAGCCACGTAAACGCAGATGTGAATTCCATATGCCGTCTGGCCCTGTCATCATTGCAATATGCTCATGGCCGTGTTCTTGTAAATGCTCGGTAAGCTGTTGGACGGCAAGTGCCTCATCAATTTGAACGGAAGGAAATCTACCGTCAAGACGTGAATCTTCAAAGACAACCACGCGAACAGGAGAATGACTCAGAAGGTCAAAAGCGAGTTTTTCGGTGGTCCCCATGTAAAAAATACCATCGACCTGGTGTGCGAAAAACTGTTCAAGAAAGCGGCGTTCACGTGCAGGGTCGTCAGCAGAGTCTCCAAGCAACAGGGTGTAGCCCTCGTGGTGTACGCGCGCTTGGACTGCGTGAGCAATTTCTGAAATAAAAGGGTTTGTAATATTGGGTAATATCAGGCCGTAGGTTCCGGTTTTCCCCATCGCAAGGGCGCGTGCTGCTCGGTTAGGTTGATACCCCAGTTTCTTAATTGCGGCGAGAACTCGTGCTCGTGTGTGAGGTGCGACAGGCCGTGGCCCGTTATTCACGGTGTAAGTGACAACAGCTACAGATGTTCCGGCTTCGCGTGCAACATCTTCGCGGGTAGGGCGTTTATTGGGCATTCGTACTCCACAAACTCTTAGGCGCCGATTCTTATTATGACCTATTGAGTGTGGTCAGATGCGAGTGGGAGATCAGTCATCATCTGTTTCAGCAAGACTGACTGCATGTATTCCTTCAATATCGGCAACAGCGGCGATGAGAGTGGAAATATTGAGGCCGCGGTCAGAACGAACTGTCAGGCGAGCAGTGACATCATTTTCCTGACGGTCACGTGTAGAAGAAGCGGTGACAATTGACCAGCCAAGTAGAGTGATATGACTGATGGTGTTGCCGAGAACTCCGTGTCCTTGCGTGTATTCGACGAGGAGAGTGTGGGTGTCAGGCATTATCCGTGCGGTCAGGTAGATCAGTCCTGGTGCTATGGCGAAGACAACGAGGAAATGCAGGGCTGTGCCAGCTAGTGCGAGCCACCACAGCCCTGCTCCGCAGGCCATTCCAATAGCGGCGGTTTCCCAGATAGTTGCAGCAGTTGTTAAACCTTTGATGGTGCCGTGGCGCGTCAGGATGATACCTGCGCCAAGGAAACCGATACCGGAGACGATTTGTGCGGCTACACGCGAAGGATCAAGTTTTGTGATCCCATCGCCAACAACGTCAAGGAAACCGTATTTGGAAATGAGCATCATGATTGCCGCCGTGAAGCCAACGATTGCTTGGGTTCGGATTCCTGCGGATTTCCCGTGTTGTTGGCGTTCCAAACCGATGCAAGCGGAAAGGACCAGTGCCAGCAGGACGAGTCCCAGCTGCACGGCGTAGATCATGATTTCTCCTGTCTTTTATGTGAGGGCTACTCGATTCAACGTGTCGAATAGGTAAGTGCCTTCGCTGATTTTTTGGTGAACTGTGACAATATCAAGATGATCGAGGGGTTGGCTATAGAAAGTATTCTGTGTGCTAAGTCCCTCGTGTGCAGTGATATTGCGGAGTGTTTTTTCCAGTTCTGTTGAATCACCACTACCAATACCGTAGGCCAATGTGATGTGAGGTCGAGGAACGGGACCAAAATGTGTGCCCTCGGGTCCGAAAACCTCTGTTAAACATTGACGTATCCGACTGGTATAGCGCCCCCATATGTCTAGGTTGTCTGAGGGGCAAAGCACCGAGTCCTCGGTGACAATGGGCGCTGTGAACGTGATTGCGGGTGCGTCCCATTCACAGAAGGCAGCGTGGAGCGCAGCAATATATTCATCAATCCGCTCGGCTTGAGGTGAATCTGCGAAAAACGGAAGGCGTTGAGCAGTGGCGTGGAGTGCTTGCGAAGGTTGCAATGCGACAAGCTCACTGGCTTCAAGGGCTTCCTCGTAGGGATGCACCAGGGCAGCAAAATCCTCGCGCGGTGTGAGGTAGAAGTGGAGCTGCCCTGCGGGGTGTGTCCAGTCTTCTTCGGTTGTTTCAAAAAAACTACGCATGCGTGGGTACTTCTTTCCACCCATTATTTGCGAGTTCTTCGAGTTCTTCCAGTGATTTACCTTGAGTTTCTGGGGCCATGAAGAAGGAAATGATAAGGCCGAATATGGCGACTCCAGCAAAAAGCCACGTTGAATTCGCCATACCCCACTTTGAAACCATGATGGGGAATACGGTGACTCCGAGGATCGCTCCGATTCGGCTGATTGAGCCGGCAAATCCTACGCCGGAAGCGCGTAAACGTGTGGGGAATAGTTCGTTGGGGTAGACCATGTTGAGAACGCCTGGGCCAAGGTTTGCTAAGAGGATAGCGCTCGACAGCAGCACAATAAGTACGATCATTGAAGGGTTTTGGATGAGTGCGAGTGTTGCGAGCACGATGACCATACCGACGAAGCACCAGAGGATTTGTTTGCGTCGACCGATTTTTTCAACGGTTACCATGCCGATAGCTGCGCCGAGGACACCGAGCAGGGCAATGACTGAGGAACCTACGTAGGCGAGGACAGGGTTGCCGCCGGTGAATGGTTTGAGTATGGAGGGCGTGTACATCTGGATACCGTAGAACGAAACTGCGAAAGCGAACCAGAATGTGCAGCAAAAGATTGTTGAACGAATCATGTGAGGCGAGAACAGTTCCCACCAAGTGCCGTGTAGGGCGGATGTGCCTTTATGAGCGCGAGCGGCTTTTTCACTGCTGTTATCAAAGTAGTTGCCTTGGAGGTGCTCAATATTAGCCATGATTGCGTTAGCTTCTTCGATACGTCCGTGTTGGCGTAGCCAGCGGGGAGATTCTGGAACATCGTGCCGTAAGACGAGGACGATGGCGGCAAGGAGTGCGCCTAGCCCGAGCATCCAACGCCATGCGGAAGCGCCGATGGGGAACATTGCGATACCTGTGAGGTAAGCGAAGAATGCGCCTGCTTGCCATAGGAGTGACATGAAGATGATGAAACGGCCACGGCGTTCAGGGGCGGTGAATTCGGCGGTAATGGATGAGGAAATGGGGTAGTCGGCTCCGATGAAAAGTCCAAGGAGGAAGCGTGTCGCAATGAGTTGCCATACGTTTTGTGTGAAAGCGGCAAGGAGGGCAAAAATGATGAAACCTGAAAGGTCAATCATGTACATTTTGCGTCGGCCGAATGTGTCGGTGAGTTTGCCGCCGAAAAGCATGCCGAGGAACATGCCGATAATGGCTGAACCTGCGACTATGCCTTCCATAGTGCCTGTGATTTCCCACTGTGCTTTCAGTCCGGGTAGGGCTACGGCGATAACGGATACGTCAAAGCCGTCAAGGAACATTCCTGCGCCAGAAAGAACGGCCACACGATTTTGGAACCGTGAGCCGGTGGATTTTGTGCGATATGTGCTCATGGGTTGATCTCCTCGTCGAGTATCTGTATTCATTGTTGGATGAATACATGGATTCTACGCGTGTAGTCTACGCGCGTCAACCCTTTATATTCTGCGAAAAATCATTCTTTCTTTCGGAAATAAAAGAACTGTGCCACGCCCTCAAAAATATCGAAAAAGCTTGGGGATACTTTCACGACATAAATCCGGAAACACCTAAGCTGATGCTGCTAAACACAGTGCGCATGAGACAAGAATGCCCACGTGATGAATAAGAACCTTCTCACATGCTCACACAAGCTACTCTGGTGGCGTGAAGGTCCTTCTCGTAGGAAATGGTGGGCGCGAACATGCGCTAGCCCGAGCAATGGTTCGTACCTCCCGTAACCTTGACTTGTATGTGCAAGCAGGAAACCCGGGCATAGATGCCCTGGGGCAACCCATAACATTCGACCCATGCGACCCGAAACACGTAAGTGCTCTGGCTCAAGAACATTCCATTGACCTTGTTGTTGTCGGCCCAGAAGCTCCCCTAGTTGCCGGAGTCGCTGACGCTGTACGAGCAGCAGGAATTGCCTGTTTTGGCCCCAGCAAAGCAGCCGCCGCACTTGAAGCCTCAAAATCATTCGCTAAAACAGTAATGAATGAAGCAGCAGTTGCCACCGCCCGCGCATACACATGCGTAAGCGAAACAGAAGTGGAAGCTGCTCTTGATGACTTTGGCGCCCCCTACGTGGTCAAAGATGACGCCTTAGCAGCAGGCAAAGGCGTTGTCGTAACCGATGACCGACACACCGCTTACGCACACGCATCCTCATGCCTAGCCCGCCCAGATGGGCGAGTAGTCATCGAGGAATACCTAGACGGCCCAGAAGTTTCACTCTTTTGTCTCAGCGACGGCACAACCGTTGTGCCACTGGTGCCTGCGCAAGACTACAAACGTTTACTTGATGGGGGACAAGGCCCAAATACAGGCGGTATGGGCGCCTACAGTCCATTACCGTGGCTGCCAAGCGGACTCGTTGACGAAGTGGTACGCGAAGTAGCCCTCCCAACCATCACACGTATGGCCGAACGCGGAACACCTTTTATCGGCCTACTGTACTGTGGCCTCGCCCTGACGAGCGCAGGAACACGTGTCGTTGAATTTAACGTGCGTTTTGGTGACCCAGAAACCCAAGTAGTCCTCGAAAGACTTGAATCCCCTCTGGCTCCACTTCTTTACGCGGCAGCAACAGGAACACTCATTGACCATCCGAAACCCGAATGGTCAAAAGAAGCCGCAGTGACCGTTGTCATGGCTTCTGCAGGATATCCTGGGACGCTTCGCACAGGAGAAACCATCACAGGAATCGAAACAGCTGAAACAATTGACGGTGTTCACGTCATTCACGCTGGAACACGTTTGCGTACCGATGAGCCAGATCCACAAGGTTCAGGGAACTGTTGCGGCACAGAAAGCGAAACAGTCCTCGTAAATACAGGCGGTCGAGTACTTGACGTGACCGCGCGCGCCACAACTGTAGAAGAAGCCAGAAAACGCGCCTATCGTGCTGTCAATGCCATACGCTTTGACGGCACACACTACCGCACCGACATCGGCACATGGCCAGACAGCTTGAATAGCTGAAGCTCTGACACTACCGGAGGATACGCATATGAGCACACACCCACTCACCATCACCGGATGGGAACATGTATCCTCCGGAAAAATACGAGACATCTACGCGCCTGCAGGAACACTAAGCTCAGGAAAAACACCTGATCGCTACCTCATGGTTACCTCTGACCGCATTAGCGCCTACGACTACATCATGCCCAGCCTCATACCAGATAAAGGTAAAATACTGAACCAATTAGCTATCTGGTGGATGGAACAGCTCAGCGACATCATCGACACTCACCTGCTACGCGATCAAGATGGCAAACTGTTACCCGTGCCCGAAAATGTGCGAGGACGAGCAGTGATCTGCCGCGCGCTCAACATGATCCCTGTCGAATGTGTTGTTCGAGGCTACCTGACAGGCTCAGGCCTTGCAGAGTATGAGGCCACAGGTTCAGTCTGCGGTATTCCCCTTCCAGAAGGCCTCAGTGAAGCAAGCGCCCTCACACCCCCGATTTTTACCCCTGCAGTCAAAGCAGATATCGGTGAACACGATGAAAACGTGTCATTTCAACACGTAGCCGACATGATCGGAAACGAACTCGCAGAAAAACTCCGCGACACCTCACTGGCCCTATACGCGAGAGCACGGACACTCGCTGCTGAACGCGGCATCATCCTAGCTGACACCAAATACGAATTCGGATGCGACCCACAGACAGGTACCCTAGTCCTCGCTGACGAAATACTCACCCCAGACTCGTCACGTTTTTGGCCTGCCGACCAATGGCACCCAGGGCGTAAAACCCCAAGTTTTGACAAACAATACCTACGCGATTGGCTCACTTCACCGCAATCCCACTGGGACAAAAACACAGGAGAAAAACCACCGCACCTACCAGAACACATCATTACTGCCACACAAGAACGCTACTGTGAAGCATTCCGTAAAATAACAGGAAAAGAACCACAGCTCTCATAAGTGAAATACCACCGCATAAGCGCATATCTGACCCAGCATATCCAACACACTACAGGAGGACCCCGTGGGGCGAATCATCGTTGAAGTCATGCCGAAACCTGAAATCTTAGACCCCCAAGGAAAAGCCGTCGGCTCAGCCCTACCCAGGCTCGGAATCACCACATTCACCTCCATCCGACAAGGAAAATGCTTCCACCTGACATGTGAAGGACCCGTCACACAAGAAGCGTTGGAACAGGCACGCCGCGCCGCAGAAAATGTCCTATCCAACCCGATTATTGAAGATGTTGTACGCGTTGAAGCCCTCCCTGAAACAGAATGTGGCACCGCATGCGGATGCGGAGGTGCCCAGTGACCCGTATCGGAGTTGTCACATTCCCCGGCACACTAGATGACCGTGACGCAGCGCGCGCCGTGCGCCTCGCAGGAGCCGAAGCAGTTAGCCTCTGGCATAAAGACACGGACCTGCGTTCAGTAGATGCGGTAGTGCTTCCCGGCGGTTTTTCCTACGGCGACTACCTGCGCTGTGGGGCAATCGCCGCTGTCGCACCTGTGATGACTGAGGTAGTGCGTGCAGCACACGCTGGAATGCCGCTCCTTGGTATTTGTAACGGTTTCCAAGTACTCTGCGAAGCACACCTGCTCCCGGGGGCACTCATCCGTAACGACCATCAAAAATTCCTTTGCCGCGACCAGATCCTGCGCGTTGAAAATACGAGCACTGCATGGAGTAACGCTTTCACGCAGGACGCTCAGATCACAGTCCCACTGAAAAATGGGGAAGGAAATTTCCAAGCGGACCCTGAAACCTTAAAAGAACTCGAAGGCGAAGGACGAGTCGTTTTCCGCTACGTGGATTTTAACCCTAACGGATCTGCCCATGACATCGCCGGTATCACAAATGAGCGCGGAAACGTCGTTGGCCTCATGCCACACCCCGAACACGCAGTCGAAAAAGGTTTCGGCCCTGCCCACACCTACCCAGATGGCAGTTTAGCCGGACACGACGGAACAGACGGGCTGACTATTTTCACCTCTGTCCTCAACGCGCTCGCGGGATAAAGCACCGTCAAAAAGCGGATACGTTCTTCTTCTGACGGCGAAGCGCAACCCTGCGAAACCGCATATTCTCGCGCTACACAGACCACAACTGTATGAGCACCCCGATAAACCCACCATTCCTTTCACCGATGGAAAAACACATGAGCACCACAGCCACTGTTCCACATGAAATCCCCGATACCGTCGCAGACGCTACCGCCACACCCACCAAAGAAATGCCGTGGGCTGAACTTGGCCTCAAAGCTGATGAATACCAGAAAATATGCGACATCCTTGGGCGCAGACCAACAAATGCAGAACTCGCCATGTACTCCGTTATGTGGTCTGAACACTGCTCGTACAAGTCCTCCAAAAAGCACTTGGCCGAACAATTCGGTGCACGTACCACTGACGATATGCGCCGCCACCTACTGGTCGGCATGGGACAAAACGCTGGTGTTGTGGACATCGGTCAAGGATGGGCGGTCACTTTCAAAGTTGAATCCCACAATCACCCCTCATTCGTTGAACCCTACCAGGGCGCAGCAACAGGTGTCGGCGGCATTGTGCGTGACATTATCTCTATGGGCGCACGCCCTGTTGCCGTCATGGACCAACTGCGTTTTGGAGCCCCGCAGCACCCAGACACTGCGCGTGTCGTCCACGGAGTCGTCAGCGGGGTTGGAGGATACGGGAATTGCTTAGGCCTGCCCAATATTGGAGGGGAAACAGAATTTGATCCGTCCTATCAAGGAAATCCACTGGTAAATGCCCTATGCGTTGGGGTTTTACGTCACGAGGACATTCACCTTGCGAATGCTACCGGTGAAGGAAACCTTGTGGTTCTTTTTGGTGCGCGCACCGGTGGGGACGGTATCGGAGGAGCCTCGATTTTAGCTTCGGAAACCTTTGAAGACGGTATGCCAACAAAACGCCCCTCCGTGCAAGTCGGTGACCCTTTCATGGAGAAAGTCCTCATCGAATGTTGTCTTGAACTTTTCCAAGCAGGGGTCGTCCAAGGCATTCAAGACCTTGGTGCTGCCGGTATTTCCTGCGCAACCTCAGAACTGGCCTCGAATGGGTCATCAGGTATGCACGTTGATTTAGAAAAAGTACTTCTGCGTGACCCTACCCTGACAGCAGGCGAAATCCTCATGTCAGAATCACAAGAACGCATGATGGCAATTGTGACCCCTGAAGATGAAGAACGATTCTTTGACATCATCAACAAATGGGATGTCGAAGCCTCCGTTATCGGTGTTCTCACAGGGGACGGGAAACTCACAATCGACCATTACGGCCACCGTATCGTAGAGGTAGATCCAAAGACTGTAGCTCATGACGGCCCTGTGTATGACCGTCCCTACGCGCGTCCGCAGTGGCAAGACGCTCTTGTTGCCGATACGACATGGGGGTTAGCGCGTCCAAGTGACGCGGCACAGCTGATTGATGCCATTAACCGTGTGATTTCGGACGTGAATCAGGCATCGAAATCATGGATTACCGACCAGTACGACCGTTACGTTCAAGGTAATACGGCTTTAGCTCAACCTGATGATGCGGGTGTTATCCGCGTAGATGAGGAAAGCCATCTGGGAGTTGCCTTATCGACAGATGCGAATGGGTGGTACACCAAACTTGACCCCTATCAGGGGGCGCAGCAGGCGCTCGCAGAATCCTATCGGAATGTTGCAATTGTGGGGGCGCAGCCTTTAGCGATCACTGACTGTCTGAACTTTGGTAATCCGGAGGATACTGACGCGATGTGGCAGTTAGTGACAGCAATGACAGGGCTAGCTGATGGGTGTATTGAGCTGGGAGTGCCGGTGACCGGCGGTAATGTGTCCCTGTATAACTCCTCTGGCACAGTGAAAGGTCAGCCGAATTCTTCTATTAATCCGACACCTGTGGTGGGTATGTTAGGTGTGCTCCCTGATGTGCGTCGTGCGAATCCGTCTGGTTTTACCGAAGATGGTTTAGCAGTCGTTTTGCTGGGTGAGACTCGTGAGGAACTGGATGGTTCCGCTTGGGCGCGTATTTGTCACAATCATTTAGGAGGCGTCCCGCCGCGCGTTGACTTGGGTGCTGAAGTGGCGCTGGGCAATGTGGTGCAGGCGCTTTCGGCCGCTGATGGTCCTGATGGCGCTCCGCTTGTTCGTGCTGCTCATGATGTATCCACTGGTGGTGTGGCGCAAGCGTTGGTGGATATGGTTGTGCGCTTCGGTGTGGGTGGGTCTTTTGACGTGTCGGCTGTGGTGGGGCGCGATCAGATCGATGATTTCACGCTGTTGTTTTCTGAATCTCAGGCGCGAGCCATTATTGCTGTGCCCGAAGGGGCGATACCTGCGGTCTTTGCTGCTGCTGAGGCTGAGGGTGTGCCGTGTGCGCGTATTGGTACGACCGGTGGCGGCATGATGATTGTGCATGGGAATGATGTGCTGGCTGACGCGGGTAATGGAGCGGGCTGGTGTGTTGATGTAGAGGACCTGCGTACCCGCGTGGAATCACCTTTACGTGAACTGTTCTGAAGTGTTTTGTGCGGTAAAGATTAGGTGACTTTGTAGGAGCCTCCTAGTTATTTCCGTTGACATATATTGATGCCGAGGGGTGTCAGGAAGTGACCTGACACCCCTCGGTGTGTTGTGCTTGTGTTTTTGCTTATGATGCTGGCGTGTTGCTCGGGTTTTCTTTGGTGTCTTTCGTATGCGTGCATGAGCGTTGCAGAAAAAAAGATCCAAGGTATCCGCAAACTATGCATCCCGCCAGGAATTTGTTTGCAACAGTGGTGTGTATGTCGCCGAAAATAAGTGCTAAAGCTAAAGAAAACGCAATAGCCATCAGCAGTATCCCAAGAACACTGTTGCGCGAAATCTTTTTCCGATATGACGTCATTGTTCGCTCCTAACCGAGAGGATTACATACGGGCGGACCTACCCATGCTTGGTAGATGTACGACCAGCCATCTGAATGCATACACGCATTAGCGTAGGCTGCGACTGCGCCACCTACAATTTCAGGGATTCCTGGGAAGAGAACGGTAAGCGCTGTTCCAGCGCTTATTTTGTTAATAAGCCACTGGTCAAGTCTGAACTCTTGTCCCCACCAGTGAAATATTCGGTGAAAGTGTTCCGAATGGAAATCACCGAATGTTCTGGGATGCAATGCTCGACTGCGTAGAACACTAATGTACGATTCCACGAAAACACCATCACAATAGATGAGCTTTCCAGACGCAATACCTTGAGAAACTTCTTCCCAGTATTTTTTAAGAGTTTCAAGGTGTTGTGACGGAATTTTAGCGATTACCTGATCGGGAGCTTCTAAGGAAAATCCTTTTTCGCTGATACGAATGTACGGTTTTAGGGCCTCAATGTTTTCAAAATATTCGTCTGAAACGTTGGGAATTAAACCCTGAGTGACTTCTATCTTTTTTTCTTGTAGTGGAGGAGTTGTTTCGTCGGCAAATGCCCCATTTGTTATCCCTACTGTAAAAAGTCCAGTTAAAAAGAGATGCAGGGCTTTCACGCGTGTTTTCATGGCACTGAGCCTCTCAGATGTGTTCAATGTGGAAAATATGCGTGTTCTTTTCTGTGAAAAGAACAGTAGTACGGTGTCGCGCAGCGGAGCTTTGCTCAACGCTGAATTTAATTCTACGTTATTTTGATGCACGAAATTGTTATTTTGACGCGTGAATCAAAGGGATTTTTGCGTATGAATGTACTTTTATGCGGGGGGGGGATCTCTGAGAACGCCAACAAATACAGGCACACGACATGCTGAATGTGACATGTAAAAGCCTTACGAATGAGCGTCCTCTGACACGCCTGACGAGGGCCTATCTACCTAAAAGGCCCCTCAGATACCTAAAGCTGCGCGCGCGCGAACACGCGCATCACCTGCATCACGTGCCCCCGCCACAGCCTCGGCTGCTGCGCGACACTGCGCGAGACTCACCTGACCTAAAGCCGCACCTACACCAGCAATAGCGCCAGCGGCCATTGACAGGGAAGTGACACCCATACCTACCAGAACACACGCCAAAATTGGATCAGAAGCAGCCTCCCCGCACACTCCCACGGGCTTATGATGCTCCTGCCCACTACGAGCTACACGAGCAATTAAAGCCAAAGGCGCAGGCTGCCACGGGTCTGAATACTCCGCTAAATCAGCAGATAAACGATCTGCTGCCATCGTGTACTGAGTCAGATCATTTGTTCCAATCGACACAAAATCAACCAAAGGCATGAACTGGTCCACAAGTACGGCAACAGAGGGGACTTCCACCATAATGCCGGCACGCAAAGAAACTCCCGCAGCTTGTGCCCGTTCACGTACCAATGATGTAAACCACTGGGCCTCAGGAATCGTTGACACCATGGGCGCCATCACCCACACATCTGTCTGAGGATTGTGCTGAGCAGCAAGAGCCAGCGCATCAATTTGATGGTCGAGCACTTCAGGATGAGGCCCAGTTGTACGTACCCCACGCACACCAAGAGCAGGATTTGGCTCATTATCCAAAGTTGCATAGTGTACGGGCTTATCGGAACCGGCATCTAAAGTCCGCACGACGACCTTATGGCCAGCAAAAACCTCAAAAACTTCCGAATAAATATGAACCTGCTCATGGATACTCGGTTCAAAAGGAGCATCCAAGAAAGCTAATTCTGTGCGCAGTAAACCCACACCCTCGGCAACACTTGACTGCGCTGCTGTGCGAGCGGCCGCTCCGTCACCAACATTTGCTAGTAATTGCACAGCATGGCCATCGCGTGTTCGACCGGGGCCTTGCCACTGATGTATCAGCTGGTTACGCTTGGCGTCGGCTTGTACCAAGGCTTCAGCTTCAGCAGGATCTACTCCTAGGGTGAGTGTGCCTGCATGTGCGTCAACAAGGACGGGACTTTCAGAGGTAATGAGGCTGAGCTGGCGTGCTGCGACGATGCAGGGGATTCCTAATTGGCGAGCAATAATAGATGTATGTGAAGTGGGGCCACCAAGTTCTGTTACCATCGCAACACATGCGCGAGGGTCCAGCCCAGCGGTGTCAGCGGGAGTCAGGTCATCTGCTAAAAGAATATAAGGGATGTCACGCTGAGGAATTCCCGGTTCAGGTTCCCCTTGGAGATGCGCCAAAATACGGTCACGCACATCTTTTAAGTCAGTGGTTCGTTCAGCCATCAGCCCGCCTGCTGCTTCAAAAGCAGCGACGAATTTATTGGTTGAAGCAATAACGGCATGAACAGCGGATGCACCTGATTGGATACGGGCCGTAATGTCTTTCACCCATGCGCGGTCTGTGGCAAGTGAAGCGGTCACAATGAGGACATCTGCGGCCTCGCCTTGTGCGCGTGCGGCGCGGGCAAAAAGATTATCAGCGACGGTGCGCGCACATTGCGTAAAATGTTCGATTTCGTTGGAGCGTTCACTTTCAGGCAGGATCGTATCTGAAAGTTCAGGTAGTTCAGGGCGACGGACCCACACTGCAGGAGCGTATGCAATACCTTGGACAACTGGTGTTCCATTAATTGTTGTACTCATAGCAGGCTGCTTTCCGTGAGTTCCCGCGCAGACGGGAAAGGATACGGCGCACTTAGGTGCATTGATTTGAGTCTAAGCGACTTTGCGTAGCTGTGAGTGGGAAATGACTTTGATAATGCGTAACAATGTCAAGAGAAAACAAATGTATTTGCTGTACGTGTGGCCGTATTTTCTGTATGTGCCGCCACGCCCTCGCAAATGAAGTACGACTTTTTAAAGATGAGGATGAATACGCTGAAGTGCCCGTATCGCGGTCATGAGTTTGCGTATGTGTGTGAAACTTTAGGATAAATAGACGATCCAGATACATGATGGCTAAGTCAGAGGAAAACTTGTGGCACTGATTGTCCAGAAATACGGTGGCTCATCTGTTGCAGATGTTGACGCTATGAAACGAGTTGCTCAGCGTGTAGTTGATACGCACAATGCGGGACATAAAGTTGTTGTTGTCGTTTCAGCCATGGGCGATACTACAGATGAATTACTTGATACGGCAGCGGCGCTCACCACTCGCGCACCTGAACGTGAAATGGATATCCTGCTGTCAGCGGGTGAACGTATTTCCATGTCGTTACTTTCTATGGCTGTGAATGAGCTTGGAGTACCAGCTACTGCTTACACAGGCGCGCAAGCAGGAATCCGCACAGATTCCCATTATGGTCGTGCTCAAATTATCGGCATGGTTCCTGAACGTGTAGCCCGCGCTATTCACGACGGGCAGGTTGCTATCGTCGCCGGTTTCCAAGGGATTTCCCAAGATGATGATGTGACCACATTAGGTCGAGGCGGCTCTGATACGACCGCTGTTGCGCTTGCGGCTGCTTTGAATGCGGATGTGTGTGAGATTTACACGGACGTGGATGGCCTGTTCAGTGCAGACCCACGAATCGTGCCAAAGGCGCATCGTTTACGCACCATCAGTCAAGAAGAAACCTTGGAACTGGCAGCGCATGGGGCAAAAATTTTGCACTTACGCGCCGTTGAATTTGCACGCCGTTACGGTGTGCCCCTCCATGTGCGTTCGTCTTTTTCTGAAAAAGAAGGCACTTGGATTTCTGACTCGCCCGCACACCCTGATTTGAAAGGGCTTGTGCCTGAAAACGCATTGCATGACACTCAGGAGGACACTGTGGAAAAACCCGTGATTTCAGGTATTGCTCACGATCGCTCACAAGACAAAATTACTGTGACAAATATTCCGAATTCTCCTGGTGTGGCGGCTCGTCTTTTTGCGATTGTCGCTGAAGTGGGTGCGAATATTGACATGATCGTTCAAAATGTTCCAGTCTCTGACCCGACGCTTGCAAATATCAGCTTCACTTTGCCTGAAGGTGACGCGCAAAAAGCCTTGGATGCTTTAGAGGCCCATAAATCAGAGCTTGGTTTCCATGAACTGCGCTATAACCCAAATATTGGCAAACTTTCACTTGTTGGTGCGGGAATGCGTACGAATCCTGGTGTGTCAGCTCGCCTTTTCGGTGCGCTTGCCGCAGCAAATATTAATATTGATCTGATTTCCACTTCAGAGATCCGTATTTCTGTGGTGACTCGTTTAGAAGATCTTGATCGAGCAGTTCAGGCTGTTCACACGGCATTTGATCTTGATGCCACAGAATCTGAGGCTGTGGTGTACGGCGGCACAGGGCGCTGATTATTACTCTGAGCTGATTATTACTCTGAATAGAAATTTTTTCACCGATTCTTTAACGGAAAGAAGAATTCTTATGCGTGAACTTACTGTTGCAGTTGTAGGTGCCACCGGTCAGGTGGGCCGTGTTATGCGGGCTTTGTTGGAAGAACGCCAGTTTCCTGTGTCTAAGATTCGTTTCTTTTCATCAGCGCGTAGCGCGGGCACAACATTGCCGTGGAAAGGTCAGGATATCCTTGTTGAGGATGTGGCTACAGCAGATTTTTCTGGTATCGATATTGCTATTTTTTCCGCAGGGGCCACAGCTTCACGTGAGTATGCGCCGCGTTTTGCTCAGGCAGGTGCTGTAGTTGTTGATAATTCTTCTGCGTGGCGTAAAGATCCGCAGGTGCCTTTAGTTGTTTCTGAAGTGAATCCTGAGGATGTGAAAGATCGGCCTCAAGGAATCATCGCAAATCCGAACTGTACAACGATGGCTGTGATGCCAGTAGTTAAGCCACTGATTGCTCAGGCCGGTGGTGCGAAGCGATTGTTTGTTTCCTCTTATCAGGCTGTGTCTGGCTCGGGTCTGAAAGGTGTGCAGGAACTGGTGGCTCAGGTCCGTAGTGGCGTAGAGCAAGATCTTGCTGCTTTAAGTATTGATGGGCGAGCGGTGACTTTACCGGATCCTGAAGTCTATGTGGCTCCGATTGCTTTTGACGTAGTGCCCTTAGCTGGTTCGATTGTTGATGATGGCTCCTATGAAACTGATGAGGAACAAAAACTGCGTCATGAGTCGCGTCGTATCCTGCATCTTCCTGAGTTACGTGTGTCAGGAACCTGTGTGCGTGTTCCTGTTTTCACTGGTCACACGATGACGGTTCATATTGAATTAGCGGGAGCTTTAACTCCTGAGCATGCTAAGGAAATTCTTGCTGAGGCTGAGGGCGTGCGCCTTGTGGATGTGCCGACACCGTTGGAAGCTGCTGGTCGTGATGAGGTTCTGGTGGGCCGAGTGCGTCAAGATCAAGCTGTTGAGGGTAACCGTGGTTTGGTATTTGTTGTTTCCGGTGACAATTTGCGTAAGGGTGCAGCTTTGAATGCTGTGCAGTTGGCTGAATTGGTTGCTCGGGACCTGTGCGAGTGATTGAGAACTGATCTTATATATGTTTACGCCCGCTGGGAGAAAGTGTTTCTTCTTCCCAGCGGGCGTAACGTATGTGTAGCGGAATCGTCTTAGTTATTTTGAGCGATTTCTTCGCGGACCTTATCCATATCGAGATCACGAATTTGCTGGATGAGGTCCTCTAATGCGGGACCTGGCAGCGCACCTGATTCACGGAAAACTGCTACTCCATCACGGAAAGCCATCAGGGTAGGGATAGAAGAAATCTGAGCGGCAAGAGCGAGTTCCTGTTCGGCATCTGTGTCGATTTTGCCGAAAACAATGTCAGGGTGTTTTTCGGAAGCTGCCTCAAAAATAGGGCTAAACTGACGGCAAGGGCCGCACCATGTTGCCCAGAAATCAACTAGCACGATCGGGTTGCTGGTCACTGTTTCTTCAAAAGTGTCCTTGGTGAGGTTAATAGTGCTCATGTGTTTCCTTGAAATCTGACGGTGGCATATTCGGTTAATATGCCTTGTCTTAACCATGCACTATTTATGGGCAGTACGCATGGGCTAACACAGTGGTAGTGGACACCAAAAGAGGAAACATTTATGAAAAATGCGGCTTTAATGTACGGGGCAACGCAGGAAAGCTGCTTGTGAACGTGTGTTGTCTGGGGATGTGCGCATATGCTGTGGGCCTTGGTGTGGAGCAGGTATTTCAGGAAGGTCTGAAGGGGCTGCGCCGACGCCGCGCAGAATAAAAAGTTGTATTTGCTGGATGCTGGATTCGCGCCGTGCAGGTGAGGAAGGTAAATGGTGCCCAGCTAAAGCTGAATGTATGAGTGCTACTAAAAAATCAGGATTTTGATGGGGGATACGGTCAGTTTTCATTGCCTCTAAGAGGATGTGACGCAAGATTGAGGCGATTAAGTCGGCGTGATGATGCAGGCGATGGCTGGTTTCGCGGGATACGTGTTGACGTAAGTTCAATCCTGCGGCTAGGTGATATTTGTCAGTCATTTCAATATGCGCACGCACGTAAGCGATGAGTTGGGTAATCGGATCGTCGTGATCTTTGATTGCTTGAGTGAGCAGCTCAGAAAAGTCAGCCGTGGTCTGTTCCATGAAAGCGAGGAGGAGGACTTCTTTATCAGCAAAATGGTTGTACACGGCAGTGCGTCCAACTTCTGCGCGATTCGCGATCATTGACATTGTGATCATATTGAATGGTTGCTCTGCCATGAGTTCACGTAAAGCGGTAAATAGGCGTGCTCGTGTCATTTCGCGATGGTCAGTGAGTGTGTGACCCAGAATTTTCGGCATAGGTATATTCTGACAGATTTTCGTTCAGTGTCTGAAAATTCTGTTGTATCAGA
This sequence comes from Schaalia sp. lx-100, assembly GCF_021083625.1. Lineage (NCBI taxonomy): Bacteria > Bacillati > Actinomycetota > Actinomycetes > Actinomycetales > Actinomycetaceae > Schaalia > Schaalia sp. lx-100. Next base: position 193,681 of record NZ_JAJNRP010000004.1, read on the forward strand.
GGTGTTTTCTAAACAAAATCTCACAATGAGGATGCCTCATGACTTAGTGCAGCCCTTTATTTTGTGAAAAGTATGTCGTCACACGTGTTGAGTCGACGAAATATGCCAACAGGTGACTACATGCGTTATCTCTGGGCGCGTATTTGTTCGCATACCCGCGTAATTTCACGCACAATCGTTAAATTAGCGGGAATCCACGGGAGTGTTTCCACAGTATGCAGTGGTTGCCATCGGATATCTACATGTGCTTGTGTGAGTGTGGGAAGCTGAGGTAAAGAAATGGATTCTTTTGCAGGGCGCTCGGAAAGATTTGGTGAGGCGTATTCGCTAAGCCATACACCCATATGTCGTTGAGGTCCGATTGGCCACCATGCGCCTGACGAGTCGCATATTTCTTTCCCGTAGGTGAGTTTCCATCCTAGTTCTTCGTGTATTTCACGAGCGAGTGCTTGTAGGGGACTTTCATTTTCTTCTATTTTTCCTCCGGGAAGTTCATATAAACCGCGTAAGTGTTGTGGATATGATCGGGCGGCGCATAAAAGATGTGTGGGGCAGTGTAAAGAATTAACGATTGCTGCGGCTACTACGGGGCGCGGGGGTTGAGTGCTTTCGTTAAGGAATACGGTCATTATTTTCCTTGGGCTTTTCTTTGAGTCCTTAAGGGGCTTGTTAAAAGAAGGGTGCGTTCGCCTGTGAAAACTTTGCTTACATACTCAGGATAAAACACCAACGCGGAAAGAACGCATACCGCCCCTGAAAGAAATGTGAAATATTGTGCTCTAGGGCATATTCAGTGAATCTGAGCGGGGAGGCGAGGGGCTACGAGAAGAAAAAGAAGTGAGCGAGTATCACAGGGGTACTCGCTCACTTCAAGGGTGAAAAGAGGTTAGCGCTTCATGTGACGGCGCAGGAAAATACCTGTGCTACCAAGTGCAATGACAGTCATCATGAAGGCTGCCGCAAGGAAGGAAAACCCTATACCTGTATGAGCCAGTTGCTGTGTGGTTTGAGGAACAGGATTGCCTGCCCCCTGCGGTGCTCCAGGTCCGTATGTCGTATCGGATGTGGACATCCCATCATCTGCCTGAGAATCCGTGTCCTGCATACCAGGGGAGTCAAGGGCATCAGAGGCGTTATCTGCCGGATCTGTTGAGTTTTCTGTGCCCATTCCTGCGCTGTTTTCTGGTATAGCGTGGGTAGAATCATCACCCGTAGTACCGGGTGTGGAAGTGCCAGCCGGGCCAGTGTTTTCCGTAGAGGCTGTGCCGCCTGGAGTGCCTGTATCTGATGAGGAATCATTCTCAGCGGAGCCGGTGCTTCCATTTTCATTTTCTGAAGAACCGGGTGTATCAGCAGAGCCGGGACCTTCAGGAGCGCCTTCTGAAGATCCAGAGCCTTCAGGAGTGCCTTCTGAAGCCCCAGGTGTGTGAGTGGAATCTTCGTCAGCTAAGCTGCCCCCACTGGGCTGAGTACCAGCGCCATTTTCTGGGGCAGGAGGAGTGCCTTCATGGTTTTCTGAGGAATCATTGTTTGAAGGCGGCTGCGGCTGAGGAGCCCACTGCGCGTAGAAAGTGACATTATCAGTCACCGTGTACTCAGCTTCAGGCTGGTAGGTATCGCCCATCCCATTAGCCTCAGTATTCCAACCGGTGAATGTGTAGCCCTCCCGATTAAAACCATTGGCAGGTAGTTTATGTACGGAATCAACTGGAGCTTCAATGTCTTCCATCGTGCCGGTGCCTTCATTTGCATCAAAAGAGAGGCGTGCAATGATAGGGACATCTGGCAGGGTTGAAATGGCTGAGCGTAAAACGATGGAATTTCCTTCCTGAGCAAGGGTGTATTCATCAGAGTCACGCCACAAAGTGACGGCAGTAGAATCCTGCAATCCTCCGTCAACTGTTACAAAGGTTTTATCCTCGTAGTCATCCAGATCCTCAGAGCTATTATCAACTTCAACGGCCAGATTCCCGGTGACGTTTCCTCTTATATGCAGTGCAGAGTTAAGGGGCAGAGTTATTTTCCCGTTATTTGAATCAATGGCACCAAAAGTGATGGTGCGTGGTGTGTCAGATTCCGATAGCGTAACGGAACTTGTTTCCCCATCAGAAGCAGCCAATGTCAGTGTGTCAGCTCCCGTGAAACCGTCGGCCATCCTTACATTCACACCCTCTAAATGAAGCTGATCCAGTGTGCCGCTCACTGTGAGTGTGGATGGCGTGCGACCGCTAAAAGCAAGTGAACTATGTGACGCGTTTTGTGCTCGATAAACGGAAATTTTGTTGTTCGAGTGTGAGCTAACCCGTGTGGCAGCGGTATTTTGGTGATTGTCGCCAGAAAGATCAACACCATTGGTGGCTGACACGAAAGCGTCAAGCTCAATGGTTGTAGGGAGAGTTTTATCTTTGTAGATATCACCGGCAACAATGCGTTGGAAAGCTGTTCCCGCGTTTCCTTGGATCGGCCGCGAATTCTTGAAAGTAATATGAGCGCCAGAACCGCCTTCGACACCACTATTAGGGCCAGCAACCAGAGTGGGAGGTGTTAAAACAGAAGCCGGTTTTGTTGTGACAGCATCAAAAGTAATGGTGTGATCGGAAGCAAAAATATACGCTTCACTGCTGCCATCAGGTGTAATCCCAAGGGTCAGGTTCTTCAGGGTAATATCGCCCAAAAGTTCCAGAGGAGAACCGCGGAAAGCCAGTTCATTTCCTTGGCCATTGATTGTGACAGATTGAGTGAGGGCAATACTGCCACGTGGCGTATTAGTGTCAGAACCTAAAGAAACATTATCTAATAGGAGAATCTCATCCCCATCATGAGCAGCCTCTAAAGCACGGAAAAAACTCGTGTAGGGACTTTCTTGTGAGCCATCACCATCTGCTTGACCACGATTTTCGCGGACGTATATTTGCCGTCCCGCAACAGCAGGAGGCTCTGAAGTATCCGCGCTTACAGAGCTTGCTGCTGTGTGAGTCAGAGAATCTACATTGGCGTAGGCTCCGGTCGGAGCTAACAAGACTATCAATGACGTTAATCCTGCAAGTGCAGATAAACGTCGTTTTTTGTGGGGGGACTTAAGCATCGGTTGCTCTTTCGTGAAACGTAAAAAACAGACAAACAAAGTGTACAGGTTTTCTTGCTATAAACATATTTCGGTGTGTACGTATGCGGGGGCTTCACAGGAAAATATTTCGCAGAAAAGCGCAAATAAAATACGCAGGAAAATATGTGTCTACACGATCAAAAGTCATGTTTTATCGCGGGGACGTTACTTAAACTTACCTACCGGACAGATCTGGCGCAGCAACATATGAACTGTTAGTCTCGCACTTTGTGAGGCCCTTTCTTGTAGCGGTAGCCCGCCCCTCGGGAAAAATCGCAAATGATGAGCAACGAGCTTTACGAAAGCTTGGACACCTGGATGCTTCTGGTCTTGTCCCCCTAACCCTAGACCAGCCATCCGTATCCCTACCGGACTTTTCCTTATACTCTGGTGTCATCATTACAGGCTCACCCTACAATTTCCTTTCCACCGAAAAAACAGATGCGCAGCGTTGGACAGAAGAACACCTCTTACGCCTATGTGAACGCCTCCTTGCCGCAGATTTTCCAACACTTGCACTGTGTTTCGGCCTGCAAATGCTTGCCGTAGCCGCAGGTGGAACGCTGACAAGCGCCCACCCTGAAAATATGGGTGCTTACCCGATTACCTTGACAGAAGAAGGAAAAAAAGACCCTCTGACAGGACAGCTCCCGCCTTCTTTTTATAACTATGTCGCTCATGCGGAATCACTTGCTGACATTCCGGACGGATTGACTGTTCTCGCATCCTCGCCCACAACTCCTGTGCACCTTGGACGTTTCGGCCAGAACATATACGGCACCCAGCACCACCCCGAAATTGACACATACGGTATTCGACTGCGTATTGAACACTATGTAGGTGTCTACTTTGATCCCGCCGAATACGAGGACATTCTGAGCGCATGCACCTCAGTCCATACGGAACATGGACTCATCCCCGCTTTTACTCAAAGATACCAACGCTAAAGAGAGGGGAAACAATGGAATTCGCACATTCTCCACAATCATCAATTGGTATCGAATGGGAACTGCAACTCATCGATCAAGACTCCAATGACCTACGTCAAAGCGCCGCCTACATTGTTGATCGAGTAGCAGGAAAACCTTTCATACAAAGCGAAATGTTACTGAATACGGTGGAAGTCACTTCCGGTGTTCACAGGCATGTAGCAGGTTGTGTTGGCGACTTGCGTACAGGTTTAGAAATACTGTCCGATATTACCGATGAATTACGTATCGAACTGGCTTCCGCAGGTTCCCACCCTTTTGCTAACCCGGCGTATCAGCGTGTTACTGACAAAGAACGCTACACAGAACTAGTGGAACGCACACAATACTGGGGCCGACAGATGCTGATATTTGGCACCCATGTGCATGTAGGTATCGACCAGAGGGAAAAAGTCCTCCCCCTGCTTAAAGCTGTCCTTACGCGGGCCTACCACATACAAGCCCTTTCAGCTTCCTCGCCTTTTTGGAGTCGAACAGATACAGGCTATGCCTCGAATCGTTCCATGTTTTTCCAACAGCTCCCCACAGCTGGTGTGCCACTGCAATTTGACCGCTGGGAAGAACTCGAACATTTTGCGCAGGGGATGCAACAAGCCTCCACGATACGTCATTTCAATGAAGTGCGATGGGATGTGCGACCAGCTCCAGGATGGGGGACGCTCGAAATCCGTGTGGCAGACGCAAATACGAATATGGCTGAACTGAGCTACATTGCCGCCTTGATTCACTGCCTTGTTGATTTTTACTCGAATGAATACGAAGCAGGGCGGGACCTGCCTTCTGTGCCAAGCTGGTTCGTATCTGAAAATAAATGGCGTTCTGCGCGTTACGGTATGGATGCTGTGCTAATTATTGACGAACACGGTAACGAAGAACCTGTGAAAGACACTCTGAGGCAACTGATTGTGCAACTCGAACCCACTGCGGAAAAACTCGGCTGCTTGAATGAACTCGCTGGAACCTTGGAGATTATCCGTGAGGGCGCAGCTTATGAACGTTTGCGTCAGGTTGCGCAGCTCAATTCCGGGTCATTAGATGCTGTGGTGAGTCATATGTGCGCAGAAATGCAAGCAGAACGCCCACTTAAAGCACGTGAATTATCTGCAGGGTCTACTGGGCGCTCGCTGCGGGGCAAGAGTGAAACAACAATGAGGTAGGACTCGATCACAAGTTCAGTGACGAGCTGCCCGTCCAGATCAGGGTCAGGGTGTAAGGAAATCCAGTGCTTCTTGTTCATGTGGTAGCCGGTGGTTATACCGGTGAATTCTTGGATAAGTGCGCGAGCTTCTGCGGGGTCAGCTTTGACGGTGACTAGGTGTTCGTTGTTAAGGATGGTGAACAGTGCGAACCATTTTCCGCCTACTCGTGCTGCTTTCCATTGGGGCGCGAAGTCGTATATTTCACTGCCCGGTAATTCCAGCGCTGTTTTTGTTGCAATCTGATAGAGGGCCTGCCCGTCCATTTATAACCTTCCCTTAAAGCTGCGGTGTTTGCGCATGTGTAGCTCAATCATGTGTCTATGATCTGTTGGCTTGACCTCAAGTGAGCTTTATGTTGTACGGTACCTGCATATAGGAATCATCATGTGACACATAATAGAATATAATGGAGGTTATAATGACTGACTGTGTATGTTCAAAAGAATCCGTTACCATTCCAGAGGAAATGAAAGCCGTAATAATGCGTGCGCCAGGTGACGTTGTTGTTGAAAAAGTCCCTGTGCCGCGCGTAGTAAAAGCAGGTGACGCAGTTATACGCCTTGCTGCTGCCTGCATCTGTGGTTCTGACCTGTGGCCCTATCGTGACCTTGATGAAACTCCGGTGCATAACCGACCTATGGGACATGAATACGTTGGTACGGTCGTTGAAATAGGTGAAGGCGTGAAAAGCCTAGCAGTAGGTGATTTTGTTGTCGGTTCCTTTATGGTTTCTGACGGCACATGTGAAATCTGTGTAGCTGGATACCCCTCGCGTTGCGCTCACGCTGGATCCTACACAGGAAGTCAAGCCGAGTACATGCGCATCGAAGAAGCAGATGGCACTCTTGTTGTTATCCCCGGTGGAAAACCGGAGGATCCAGAACTTTTAGCTGACTATCTTGCGGCTTCTGACGTGCTGGGCACAGGATGGTTTTCAGCCGTAGCTGCACAAGCCGGTCCGGGAAAAACAATCGCAGTAGTCGGTGACGGAGCGGTGGGATTATGCGCTGTTTTAGCAGCAAAAACCCTAGGGAGCGAAAAAGTTATCGTATTTTCTCGTCATGAGGACCGGGCTGCCCTTGCTCGTGAATTTGGTGCGGATGTTGTCATTGCTGAACGTGGCGCTGAGGGTGCGCAGAAAGTAAAAGAACTGACACATGGTTTAGGTGCTCACGGGGTATGTGAAGCAGTTGGGACGCAAGAATCAATGGAACAGGCACTTGCCTCTTGTCGTCCGGGCGGATATGTCGGATTTGTTGGAGTGTCTCACGATCAAATGATTAATGGATGGGACTTGTTCCTTTCTCAAGTGCATCTTTTAGGTGGGCCGGCACCTGTTCGTCGTTTTTTACCGGATCTTATTGCACGTATTCAGCGCAGGGAAATTCGACCAGGACGTGTTTTTACAAAGCGTATTCCTATTGATGAGGCCCCTGCAGGCTATAAAGCAATGGATGAACGCCGAGAAATCAAAGTGTTACTTGAAGTGTAAGCAGGGGCGGGGCCTCTGAAAATTTTGAGCGCGTCCTCAACGTGTGACCTGCTATAGCAGGTCACACGTTATTTTTCTGCACTATGAAATTATCTGCGCATTGAGATTCTCACATGCGGGTGTCCGAGCGTAATGCTACAGCGTTTTATTGTTTAATTACTGTAGATCTTTCTAATTAAAAACTTTATATAATGAATTGAGGTTGGCATAATCGCTACTAATGATCTCTTTACATGTATTCACTGAGTGAGACGATTTCATACTTTCCCCACTACTAAGTCATGGTAGTAACCATGTTCTTTGCCGCAGATAACTCCGCACCCACCGCAGGGCGCGTATATCTGCGAATGCGAATGTGTAGCTCAAAGTAACTCGAACAGACCCAACAAATTCTTTCGGCTCTGTCCCGTACCCACTGAGCTTCTACTAGGTACTCCGGAGAAAACCATGCCATCGCTGAACGTCACAGACGAGCATAACGCTATCCGTGATCTGAAAAATGAGCATTTACAAAGTGAAACACGTGAAAGCCCTTGCTTTGCCGCTGCTCCGACAATCTCATTTGAACTGATGCCACCGCGATCTGAAAATACGATTCCACAATTTTGGAACACAGTGGCAGCATTAGAAGAAACCCTCCCGGATTTTATTTCAGTGACTTACGGCGCTGGCGGACACAACCGTGGCAGTGCACAAGAAGTAATCACTCGGCTTGTGCGCACTGCTCCTCAACGTTCACTTGCTCACCTAACATGTGTAGGTGCTTCGCGTGCAGAAACAACAGCCGTAATCGACAACTACCTTGCCAACGGAGTTCGTGCTTTCTTGGCGTTACGCGGTGACCCTCCCCGTAACGGTGTGCGCATGGCAGATGAACTCACGTCTTCCCTTGAACTCATCACGCTACTGAAACAACGCGAATACTATCGCTGCCAATATTCTGCAAGTAACGTCCTGCGAGGCGTAATCCATCCCCTCATCATTGCAGTTGCCACATTCCCCGCAGGAAATCCTGCAGCAGGAACTACACCCACACAGGAAGTGGAACGACTTCTCTTAAAACAAGCGGCAGGCGCTTCCTTTGCGATTACGCAGCTTTTCTATCACTCTGATATTTACATTGACTTTGTAAACGAAGCGCGCGCTGCCGGAGTTACCATTCCGATCCTTGCCGGCATTTTGCCTCCCACACACCCGCAACGCTTACGACGTGTAGAAGAACTCACAGGAGTAAAAGCAGATGCGAAACTGCTGCGTCGTTTAGAGGAGGCAAATAAAGCTGATTGTTTCCACATCGGTGTGGAAGCCGCCGCAACCCTGATACGTGACATACTTGCTTCTGGTGCTCCCGGCGTACACCTGTACACCTATAACCAAGCCGAACCGACACTCGCAATTTTGCAACATTCGCACCTCATCGGTGAAACTGTGTCACCGAACCTACAACCGCGCCGCTGCGACTGGACTCCGCATAGCACAAACGACACTCCCGCTGCGGCGACTTATTAGCCGAGGAGTCCTCCCTGTAATATCTACCCTGAACCGACCGTCCTTTACTCATACGTAAAAACTGTCCCTTACTCACAAGAAAGAAATAAGAAAAATGAGCACGACATTCCCCGCCTCAACAATTGTTGGTTACCCGCGAATCGGTGCCAACCGCGAATTAAAACGAGCAGTTGAGTCTTTCTGGGCCGGTCGTATAAACAGTGATGAATTAGAAACAATCGCTACGAATTTACGTATCGACACGTATCAACGTCTCAAAGAACTAGGACTTACAGAAGACAGCGCAATACCTGCTTCTTTCTCTTACTATGACCAAGTCCTCGACGCAACTTTCCTTTTGGGAGCTTTCCCTCAACGATTCCGTGCACAGCAAAAAAACACGGAGCTTGAACAATATTTCCTCCTAGCACGTGGTGAAGGCGCGGTTGCCCCACTCGAAATGACAAAGTGGTTCAACACGAACTACCACTATCTTGTCCCTGAAATCGCTCCAGATACGCCCATCTCCTATGCGTCAAACTGGCCAGTACAACGCTTCCTTGAAGCAAAGGAAGCAGGTTTCATTGTGCGACCCACAATCGTTGGGCCTTTGACATACCTGCTGCTGTCAAAACCTGCTGCTGACGCTCCCCAAGATTTCCAACCGGTGTCACGCCTCGATGATGTCGTGAATGCTTATGAGGCTTTACTTGCTGATTTAGCTGAAGCAGGTGTCCCGTGGGTTCAATTTGATGAACCAGCGTTGACCAGCGATAACTTAGGTGTGAGCGTTGAGCAAGCCTGCGACTTCGTACGTCATACTTACGATCGTTTAGGGGCCGTTGCAACTCGCCCACATATTGTGGTGACCACGCCTTACGGTGAAGCTCGTCTAGCTGTCGAAGCCCTAGCGCATACCCCAGTGGAAGCCATTCATGTGGATGCAGTTGCAGGACAATATCCGTCTTTCGCTGATTTTGCAGGAAAAACACTGGTTGCTGGCGTAATTAATGGTCGCAATATTTGGCGATCTGATCTGCGCGCCACCTTAGAGTCCGTTCGCACGCTGCGCGATGAACTTCCCGCAGGTGTGGCTTTGTCAGTGTCAACATCAACTTCCTTGCAACACGTGCCTTACACGACATCTGTTGAAAAATGGGAAGACGCGACTTTGGATCACCATTTACATTTGTGGTTGGCATTTGCGGAAGAAAAAGTACGTGAAGTTGTGGCCCTTGCTCAAGGACTACACGAAGGGCCACAGGCAATTGCTGAGGATCTTGACATTGCCGATCAAGCCCAGCACACACGAGCCAGCGCCCCAGGAGTGCATAAAGTCGATGTGCGTGCTCGCGTAGAATCTTTGAACGAAAAAGATCGTGACCGCGGTGCCTACGACGTGCGTCGTGAAGCGCAAGAAAAACGCTTAAATTTGAGGCTCCTGCCCTCGACAACCATTGGTTCTTTCCCGCAAACCGTGGAAATTCGTCAGGCGCGTGCCGCTCACGCGCGTCACGAACTTGATGATGCCGCCTACCAGAAGGCCATGCGTGACGAAGTGACTCGCGTGATCCGTTTGCAAGAAGAACTGGATATTGATGTGCTGGTTCACGGCGAACCTGAACGCAATGACATGGTTCAGTATTTCGCGGAACTACTTGACGGTTTCGACGTCACACGTAATGGTTGGGTCCAGTCTTACGGGTCACGCTGCACGAGGCCGTCAATTTTGTGGGGCGATGTGACACGAAGCGCCCCCATGACAGTCCAGTGGAGCACTTTTGCGCAGTCACTGACTGACCGTCCAGTAAAAGGTATGCTCACGGGACCGGTAACAATTCTTGCCTGGTCGTTTGTACGTGAAGATCTTCCGATTGCTCACGTAGCGGATCAAGTTGCCTTTGCTTTGCGTGATGAAGTGCGTGATCTTGAGGAAGCAGGGATTGCTATTATCCAAGTGGATGAGCCAGCTTTGCGTGAACTTTTACCTTTACGTCACGCAGAACAAGAAGAATACTTGCGTTGGTCCGTGAACTCGTTCCGCTTGGCAACCAGCGGAGTACGACCAGACACGCAGATTCATACGCACCTGTGCTATTCCGAGTTTGGTGAAGTAATTGATGCAATTGACGCTTTGGATGCGGATGTCACCTCTTTGGAAGCTGCACGTTCACATATGGAAGTTCTGCCCGCAGTGGAAGCAACCGGTTTTGAACGGCAAATAGGCCCAGGTATTTACGATATCCACTCTCCGCGTGTGCCCACCGTTGAAGAACTCACAGAACTACTGCGAGAAGCGGTACAAGCAGTTCCAGCTGAGCGCGTATGGGTTAATCCTGACTGTGGCTTAAAGACTCGTAATTACGAACAGGTCATTGCTTCGCTGACTCATATGGTGGAAGCTGGGAAAGCAGTACGTGAATCTTTAGCGAACTCGTAAGGTTCTGGCGTGGGTCGTAGGTGATACTGCCTACCGCTGCCCAAATGACGAATAGAGCAAGGTGTGGATCCATCTCATGTGGGTTCGCACCTTACTTTTATGCTGAATATTTCAAGGAAATGAAGCGACGGAGGCTCCTAAGGTATAGTCCAAAGCACGTGAGGATGAGAATATGGTGTGTGTGACTTCGATTCATGAAACTTTCCTTGCGGCACTTAGCGCTTACGCGCATGATGAACGCGCACGTTTCAATGCGAAACTTGTTCCCACAATTGCTCCTGAACGCTTTATGGGAGTATCTATGAGTAACTTGCGAAAAACCGTGCGAAATCTGCAAAAAGATTACAGCGATCAGGTGTTTCTTGCAGCTTTACCGCATCCTGTTGTTGAAGCAGATCTGGTCCATATGATGCTGCTTAACGAAATAACAGATGCTGATATATGGGAACAGAAAATGGAAGAATTCTTGCCATATGTTGATAACTGGATGGTAGCTGACGCGGTAAATCCGCGTGTTGTATATGAGCGTCCAGAGAGCGTGCGCGCATATGCGTACCGTTGGCTTGCAAGCGGCGACTATTATTCTGTACGGGTCGGTGTTGTTATTTTATTGCTTGCCGCGCAAAAAGGTTTCTTCGTAGATGAAGACATGAGCCGGATTATTCATTTATCGAGCGATTTTTTCCGCGTCGGCACCCAACGCGATGGCAACTACTATGTGACAATGGCCTGCGCATGGTACTTAGCCACAGTCTTTGAAAAGGAACCGCTGCATATTCGTTCTTTCCTTGAAGGACCAAATGAGCGAATCGTATTGAAAAAATACACCCTCCGTAAAATTCTTGAAAGCCGTAAAACATCCAATGAAGATCGCATATGGCTTAAAGAACTACGTTTGAGGATGAAAACGCGCAATCACTGATCGCGTAGGCTGATGAGTACTTTCTCAGCTTGTGTCAGGCTTGAAAGAGGCCGACACCCGCGAGCAACCCAGTGGCGAATCTTTGACGGCTCCTCAAAAGCCAAACGGATCCCTCTGAAAAATAAAATATGCGGAGCTTTCCTGCCTTCACGCAGGTCACGTAGGAAACGAAACCACATGTTCCGTATGGGGGAACGCGAAATACATACAGCATCTGCTAATACGTTTGCATTGCGTAGGGCTTGCACCAAGTGGGAAGCAAAAATGCCTTCCGCGATGAAAACTTTTTCTTCAGGCAATAATGACCACTCATATGTGCCAATTCGTTGATTCAACGCAATATCATATGTAGGGATCTGCGCGTATCCGTTGTGACATATGTGTATGAGGGCTGCTAAAGCCTGTTCTTTATGCCACGAAGCAATGTTATCCCAGTCGATGAGTCCTGAACGTATTCGCGGCATATTCGGGTCTGTATCATTTTTGTAAAAATGGTCCAAAGAAAGACAGCGGATGCCGGTACGCGCGGCTATAGATGTTTTCCCAGATCCTGAAGGACCAGTAAGGATGATAACTTTCGCCCGAAGTGAGTGCTGACGCTCAGAATCATTACTGTGAGCAGGTGGAGTATCAACCATATGCGTATCGTATGAGCTATGTATGGGTGCCTGTGGATCGGCAGCAGAGTTCGTCACTGTTTGTGTGTGCCGCTGTGGAGTATGTTCAGGGGCTTTTGAAGGGGAGGCTGTGAAACGAAAGCCTATACGAGGGTGAAGGTAACGAAAATGAGCGGAACACATGCATATAAAGATAAATGTGTGGGCGCATACATCATGTACACGCCCACACACAGGAACAAAAGTTAGCAATCTGTCACAAGGACGACTCGCAGTGTACGAGGACCGTGGACCCCATTGACACGAACCAATTCAATATCAGAGGTCGCTGAACCGCCTGCAATCCATGTGGTAGGACGTTCAGGATGCTTACTTAAAATACTGACAGCCTGAGCTACAGTGGGTTGCACGTCGCTGCAGCGTACAACGCATACATGTACGTCAGGAAGCAAAGTGATAATGCGTCGCCCCTGATCGGGTTGTGAATCTAAAACAATGGAACCTGACAATGAAACAGCGGTCCGTGAAGCGGTAACAACTGCATCAATATGTGCCAGATCCATTTTGTTGACGGGGTTTTCAGCACTATCAGTGCAGAGCGCGCGTCCATTACGCGCAGCAGCTTTCGCCCACTCAGGATCCAAACCCTCGGGAACAACTACGCTGTGTGAGTGCGTATCAGTCAAGAACTGAGCAATTGCTTCGGGTACCTGTTTGGATTCTACTTGTAGTACTTGAACGTCGTAATCTTCTAAAGCTTCGACAAATTCAGCAATCACCGCAGGTGAACCAGGTTTTTCATCGGTTTCTACACGGTAATCGCGGATAATTGTATCTGCTGGAGCAGCATCTGTGGATGCAGCCAAAGCCTGACGAATTGTTGCTAAAAATGTTGCTTTATCAGTCATTTTTGGCCTCCCTTATCAGAAGCTGCACTATGTTCACTGAACCACGAACGGAAGGTTTGTTTTGGCGGCGCAGGAATGTCACGTGTATCAGACCAAGCCGTTGCAGGCCACGGTAAATGAACGAAACGTTGGCCTTTCCCTGCGGCTGCGCGTGCTATAGGAAGTATCGCTCCTGCGCTACCTAAAATCCGGCCATTCGACATGGGGACTGATGCTGCTTTCATTGCGATATCCCACGCAGTTGGTATGCCACCACGGTTAGCTTCAATAGCGCGATGACGTAGTTCCACGAGGACTTCGGGGATATTAATACGCATCGGACATGCATCAAAGCAAGCGTTACATAATGATGAGGCGAAAGGTAACGTGGAAGCAGGATCATGATGTGTGAAAGCGCCACGTAACTGCGGGGTTAAAATTGCGCCGATTGGCCCAGGATAGACGCTCTGGTAGGCGTGCCCACCTACATGCTCATACACGGGGCATACATTCATGCAGGAACCGCAGCGAATACAATGCAAGGCTTGGCGTCCAACAGGGTCAGCGAGTACTTTTGAACGACCGTTATCCAGCAAAATCAGGTGGAATTCTTGAGGCCCATCACCCGGTGTGACACCGGTCCACAATGTTGTGTAGGGGTTCATACGTTCACCGGTGGCAGAGCGCGGCAGGAGTTGCCCAATCACTTCAAAGTCACGGTATGTGGGAACGATTTTTTCAATACCAACAATGGAAATGAGTGTATCTGGCAGTGTCAGACACATACGTCCATTTCCTTCAGATTCATAAACAACGAGTGTCCCAGAATCTGCGATCATCATATTGGCGCCTGATATTGCAACTTTTGCTTGCAAAAATTTGCGGCGTAGGTGTGCGCGTGCTGCTGCGGTCAGTTCTGCAGGATCATCAGAGAGGTTTTCTGGCGCATTTTCCATACGGTCAGCAAAAATTGCTCGTACTTCAGAGCGGTTGCGATGGATTGCGGGAACAACGATGTGACTGGGCATATCGTCTGAGAGTTGGACAATCATTTCAGCGAGGTCTGTTTCCCACGCGTGGATACCGCGTTTTTCAAAGTATTCGTTCAGCCCAATTTCTTGGGTAACCATTGACTTGACTTTAACAACCTCGTCAGCCCCGTGTGAGGCAGCAATTTCGTAGGCAATGCAGCGGGCTTCTTCGGCATCTTTTGCCCAGTGGACAATGCCTCCACGCGCGGTGACGTTCCTTTCCATTTCTTCGAGAAGTTCAGGCAGGTGCGTCATTGCATAGTTTTTAATGGTTGAACCTGCTACGCGAAGCTGTTCCCAATCGGGCATTTCGGAAACTCTGATGGCTCGCTTATTACGGATTGTGCGTGTCGCATGTCCGAGGTTGCGTCGCATCTGCGTGTTCCGGAGGGTACGTTGCGCTGCTTGAGGGAAGGGTTCTCCCCATTTCAGCGGGTCATCCGGTGCGGGTACTGAGGGTGCCCAATTTCCTGAGGGACGTTCCTGCAAGGTGTGGTTGTCATTTGATGTGCGTGTCATGTCAGATTCCCAACTTCGTTGTTGTCGCAGGGGCTTCCCAAGGTTCTTCACGGGTGCCTGCAAGGATTTCTGCTAGGTGCATAGCGCGTATGCCGGCACGGGCGCGTGAAAGGCCGCCCGCAATATGCATGAGGCAGGAGTAGTCGCCTGCGGTAAGGATTTCTGCGCGGGTTGAAATGACGTTGCTCATTTTATCGGTGAGCATGGCGGTTGATGTTTGGGAATTTTTCATCGAGAAAGTTCCGCCAAAACCGCAGCAGCTTTCGGCTTCAGGAAGTTCAACGAGGTCAATTGCTTCAACTGCGCGTAGGAGTTGTAGAGGGCGGTCGCCTACACGTGTGATGCGTAGGGAATGGCATGTGGAATGGTATGTCACGCGGTGAGGGAAGTAAGCGTTGACATCAGTTATTCCAAGGACGTCAACAAGAAATTCGGAGAGGTCGTACGTATGTTCAGCGATACGTGCTGCCATTCGTGCCATGCCGGGCATTCCTTGGTTTTTTGCGACCATTTCTTGCTGGTGACGTAGGGATCCTGTACATGATCCTGAGGGAACCACGATTGCATCCCATTCGCCGTCAAGTACGGGGGCGAAAGTTTTGATGTGATTTTTGATGAGGGGGACAGATTCAGGGAAATATCCTGTGTTGATGTGCATTTGCCCGCAGCATGCTTGCGATATTGGGAAAACTACTTCGTGGCCAAGTCGTTCAAGTAGGTGAGTAGTGGCCTGTGGTGCTTGTGGGAACATGGTGTCCCCAATGCACGTAGCAAATAATGCGATTCGCATATTTTTTCCTTTGAGCCAGTCAACTCCCGTCTTGTGGCGGGGATAGCTTCAAAATAGCGCGTTATTTTTTACATTTGTGTGCGCATATTTTTTGGTTGGAAAATCAATGTTTTTATCGCGCATGCCTGCGCAGTGACTCGTGAAATAAGTATCACGGATGTTTTTAATAAAAGGTGAGTTTTGTAATCTGTTTTGACGTGCGCTCGTCCTCGTTGTGTGAAAATTCGAGAATCTGCGGGTAGGGCGTTTGATACGGAGGGGCAGGTAACGCTCCTACTGCCTCTGTAAAAGAAAATACGGAGGTGTTACAGCACTGATCGGCGGTTGTGCTTTTGTGTTTTATATCGGACAAGGTCAAGGAGTTCGCGTGCTGCACCGTCGTCGAGAACAAGGTCGGTGACTACTCCTGAACGTAAAGCGGCAAGTAGCGGTAATGCTTTTGATGCTCCAGCAACTGCGCAGAGGCGTTTAGGGATTTTTTTCAAAGTATCAGGTGTCGGTCCTGAGGCGCGTTGATTTAGTTCGTGGTCTGTGGAGCCGTCTTCGCGTAAGAGTACGGTGCAGACATCTCCGACAAGTCCATCGGCTTGTGCAGCCGCTATTTCTTCGGGTTCAAGGAAGCCACCTGCGTACACGTGCGAGGGGAGTCTGGCAGACATTGAACCAACGCCGAAAAGAGCGACGGTACATTGGTCAATGGTTTTGAGGACCGAGGTGATGGCGCGTTCTCGCCACATGGCTTCTTTTGTTGAGGCGTAGTCAAAGAAAGCGGGGACGGGGAAGTGCACCATCCGTGCCCCGAGTGAGGTGGCTGCGCGCGAAATGATGGCATCAGCGTAGGGGACTCCGCTTTCTGTGGCGGTTGCCGCACCGTTGAGCTGTACAACTGTGGAGCCTGGGAAATGGACGTGCGGTAGGCATCGAGTGATTTCGGAAGTTGTATTTCCCCATGCTATTCCAAGTGTGGCTCCCGGTTCCATGAGGTCGATGAGTCGTTCGGCTGCGACAAGGGCCACATTGTGTAGGCGGTTGATTTCTGTGTGAACGTCATGGACGGGGACAACCGAGGTGTTGACTGCGAATAGGTTGCTGATTTGTCCTGCGAGAGTTCCACGAATACTGGGGGATGGGGGAACAGAGATGCGGACGAGTCCGGTGTCGCGCGCATGTGAGAGGAGGCGTGAAACGGAGGAGCGTGAAATTCCTAAGTGGCGCGCGATGGTTTCCATCGTTTGCCCTTGGAGGTAGTACATGGAGGCGGCTTCGTGTGCCTGTTCGTCTCTGGTGCTCACAGTCACATTGTGTCATGCACGTGTGTGCTTATGCGTTGGGAAAACGTTCGTTTCTTCACTATGAGCACTGGGTCACATATGAGCGTTATACTTTCTCTGTCGTGAACAGTTGTGCAAATGGCATCGAATTCTTTCACAAATTGCGATACTGTAAGCGTTCACATTATTCACTTCCCATGATCGTGGACGGTTATTGGAAATGAATGATTGTTAGCACTTAAGGCTGACACAAGAAGCTCCTCGCTTCTTGGTGACCAGTGCAATGAAGCATTGGAGAAAGGTAGAACACAATGCTGTCAATTTTCTTGTCGGAGTTCCTTGGAACTGCGGTGCTGTTGCTCCTTGGTGGTGGCGTCGTCGCAAACCATCTCCTTCCTAAGAGCAAAGGAAACGGTGGAGGATGGCTCCTCATCAACTTTGGGTGGGGTTTCGCTGTCTTTGCCGGTGTGTATGTCGCATACTCCACTGGCGGCCACCTCAATCCTGCGGTAACAATCGCTAAAGTTGTCGCCTACATGTTTGATCACACGGTGACACTTGGTGGTGACGTCCCAGTGACCGCTGCCAATGTTGCTGTGTACATCCTCGCACAATTCCTTGGTGCTTTTGCTGGTGCAGTCCTCGTATGGTTGACCTACAAGAAGCACTTTGATGAGAACTGCGACTCGGCACTTAAACTCGCTGTATTTTCCACAGGTCCAGAGATTCGTTCCTACGGTTGGAACGTCTTTACTGAAGCCATCGGTACAGCAGTCCTTATTATCTGGGTCTTTGTCTCAGGAGTCACACAGAACGCAAACGGTTTAGGTGCGCTTGGTGTTGCCGTCATCATTGTCGGCATCGGTATTTCCCTTGGTGGCCCCACTGGTTACGCAATCAACCCTGCGCGTGACCTTGGCCCACGTATCGCTCACGCAATCCTGCCGATTAAAGGCAAAGGTGGCTCAGACTGGGGATACTCATGGGTTCCTGTGGTTGGTCCGATTATCGGTGCAGTCATCGCAACGGTTTTCGTATACGGCCTCGGAATTCTTGGCTTGGCCTCATAATATTTCGCAGGGTGAGGCTCACTTGCGCATACCCTATACGGATATGTAAGTGAGCCTCATCAATCCCTCAGTATCACGATGACGTGGAAACGAGAAAGGTAACTCAATGTCTGAAAAAAAGTACGTACTCGCAATTGACCAGGGCACAACATCGTCCCGCGCGATCTTATTCGATCACTCTGGACGTATCGTTGCAGTAGGCCAGAAAGAACACGAACAAATTTTCCCTCGTGCTGGCTGGGTTGAACACGACCCAGCGGAAGTATGGACAAATGTTCGTGAAGTAGTCGCTCAAGCACTCGCAAAAGGCGAAACAAATAAAGAAGAAATTGCCGCAGTCGGTATCACTAACCAACGTGAAACAGCGGTTGTATGGGACAAAAATACTGGTGAACCTGTCTACAACGCAATCGTGTGGCAGGACACTCGTACACAGGAAATCGTCGATGAGCTTGGTGGCGCAGACGGCCCTGACAAATACAAAGATATCGTTGGCCTGCCCTTGGCTACGTACTTTTCTGGCCCTAAGGTCAAATGGATCCTTGACAATGTTGAAGGTGCACGCGAACGGGCAGAACGTGGCGACCTGCTGATGGGCACAATGGATACGTGGGTTGTCTGGAACCTGACAGGCGGTGTAAGCGGCGGTATTCACGTAACAGATGTCACCAACGCGTCACGTACCCTCATGATGGATCTGAAGACCCTCGACTGGGATCAAAAGATCGTGGCAGATATGACCATTCCGCCCTCAATGCTGCCAGAAATTAAATCATCCGCAGAAACATACGGTGTGGGACGACCACAAGGACTCCTCGCAGGTGTGCCAATCTCAGGTATCCTCGGTGACCAGCAAGCTGCAACTTTCGGCCAAGCATGTTTCGACGTAGGTATGGCAAAGAATACGTACGGCACGGGCTGCTTCATGATTATGAACACCGGTAAAGAAATCGTTCCTTCCAAGAACGGCCTGCTGACCACGGTTTGCTACAAGATCGGTGAAGCTGACACTGTTTATGCTCTTGAAGGTTCGATTGCTGTAACTGGCTCATTGGTCCAGTGGCTACGTGACAACTTGAAGATGTTCGAAAGCGCACCGGAAATCGAAGAACTCGCAACCTCTGTGGAAGACAACGGTGGAGCATATGTTGTTCCCGCGTTCTCGGGCTTATTCGCCCCCTACTGGCGTTCTGATGCGCGCGGTGCCATCGTTGGCCTGACACGCTACGTGAACCGTGGACATATTGCACGCGCAGTCTTGGAAGCAACTGCTTACCAGACACGTGAAGTCCTTGACGCAATGGAAGCTGATTCAGGTGTGAAACTCGCTGCCCTGAAAGTTGATGGCGGTATGACTGCAAATGAAACATTGATGCAGTTCCAAGCCGATCAGCTTGGTGTCGATGTTGTTCGTCCAGTTGTTGCTGAAACAACAGCTTTGGGCGCAGCATATGCGGCAGGTATTGCTGTGGGCTTCTGGTCAGGTGAACAAGATGTGATCGACAACTGGGCTGAAGACAAACGTTGGAAACCTGCAATGGCACAGGACGAACGCGCACGCTTGTACCGCCTGTGGAAGAAAGCAGTGACACGCACATTCGACTGGGTTGACGAAGACGTGAAATAACACGGAAAAAACCATTGGATGCGGCGCTAAAATAATCCACCGCCGCATCCAATGACAGGTGTACCCTGCCGTAAACAAACGGCAGGGCACACCTATACCTACTCACTACAGGAAGTCAAAAGGATCAAAATCATCCACATCAATGATCTTCAAGCGCGGTAAATGCACTTGGAAGGCCTCTACGTCGTATTCCAAGTCAAGGATCTCTAAACCCTCCTCCTGTAAATCTTGCAGGTGACTTGAAATAAATTCTTTGAAGCCCATGACCGCGACCCTGCGGCCCGAATGTAAAAGTTCCTCCAATTGAGGAACGAAATCCCCATCATGACTGGCTAAAATCACAGAACCTGATTCAAGTTGCCCAATTGCTTCAAGGGTACGTTGAATACCTACATCAACTACTTTGATTTCTTCAGGCCCAGATAGGGGAATAGCTCGATAATTCATTGCGGTAAGAGCTTGAACAAACCCCATCGGTAAGAAACCAGAAGATCCATTCAGAAAAAATAGTCCCGAAGCTGGCTGTCCCCATAGGTTGCTGGCCGCTTGAATGACCCGATCCCAGCGGGGACGTTCTTCAGAATTTGGTCGTCTTTCAAGGACGGATAGACCTAAAGTTGTGTCAATATTTTCGCCATCAATGACCAGATATGTTTTTTCAGTCTTGTCCTCGGGGGAAGGCTGCCCACATGCGTCCATTATTTTTTTAACCTATCTCGCGTATATCGACACGTTTTATGTGCCGTATCTTTATTTATTTTTCATAACACGATGGCCTGAGTGCACACCGCAGTACGATGCAGCATAGTTTACTGTAATGCCCTCTGAGGTAGGTAATATTCCCTGTGACCTGCTGTGATAAAACGCTGAGATAGATCCACACACTATTTTTTACGTGAATGCTGTGGCGAAATGATATATGTGATTGCGCACTTGCTGTGCTCAATGCGTGCCCTGCACCTATCATTAATACGGAGTTTCAAGGCGGCCTTTCTGATGGCGGCTGTGAACAACCAGAAAAGACACCCTGGGTTCTTACCTAGGACCCGGCGGGAAGCCCTCCTGCGGGGAGACGATGAGAGGAGGGCCATATGCCCACCGGCCGGATTAAATTTTTTGATACAGAACGCGGTTTTGGTTTCATTGATGGTGATGATGGTGTTGAGGTATTCCTCCATGCTTCTGCGCTCCCTGTAGATTTGTCGGCACCTCGTAAAGGCGCGCGCGTGGAATACGGCGTTGCTGACGGTCGTAAAGGCCCACAGGCCTTGTCAGTGAGACTCCTTGCAGAACAGCCTTCTGTTGCTCGTAATCAGCGGCGACGCCCAGAAGTGATGGTGCCTGTTGTTGAGGATCTCATTAAACTTTTAGACGCATCTTCAGGAGCACTGCGTCGTGGAAAATATCCTGACAATGCCCCAAAGATTGCGAAAGTTTTACGGGCAGTAGCTGAGGATTTTGATGCCTAAGACTAAGAGCGTGCGAAAAATTCGCATCGATGAAGTTTTAGCTTCAGCAACTTCAGTGGCACGTGAGGCTGTAGCTGAGTTCATTTCAGAGGAACACCTTGGCGACCATTGTGGTTTCGTCATGGAAGCTGAACGCCTGGGAACGCATTTCTTTCACTCCCTGAAACCCGGTTATCGTGGCTGGTGCTGGGCGGTAAGCGTTGCACGTGCTCCACGTTCGCGCACTGTCACAATATGCGAGATCGACATGCTGCCAGCCGAAGGCGCTCTTTTAGCTCCCGAATGGATACCGTGGGAACAGCGTTTACGTCCGGGCGACTATGGGCGTGAGGACACAATTCCCTACAACGCCCATGATGAGCGTCTTGAACCAAACTACGAAAGCGCGGACGAAAATTTAGAGGTCTATGGCGCAAACGAACCGGGATACGGTCGTGTCCGTGTGCTTTCAGCTGAAGGAATCAGTCAAGCAGCTTCACGCTGGTACCGTTCAGATCAGGGTCCTCGGCGCGGTAGGCTACCGAAAGATACGTGCTCTACATGCGGTTTTTTGATGAAAATGAGCGGTTCTATGCGTAGTGTTTTCGGGGTCTGCGCAAATGAATGGTCGCAAGATGATGGTCGCGTAGTGAGTTTAGACCATACATGCGGCGCACATTCTGAGACGGATGCTCCGAAAACTCCTTCAGATTGGACAGTTCGCCCCTCACGTATCAACGATTTTTCCGTGGAAACTGAAAAGCTGAGCTAAGTGATATTGAGCACGACTTACGGTATTGTCTCAGAAAAAGCTATGTGTGCCTTGCATTAGAAAACTAAAACGTGCACGATTTTCTTCGTGAGCACTAAGCAAAAGAACGCTCAATCCCAGAGCAAAGCGCCTGTCAATTCAATTGACAAGTTTTTCCACGTCTCCGAACGTGGCTCCACCATTGCACAAGAAATCCGCGGCGGTTTCGTCACTTTCTTTGCAATGGCGTACATATTGGTCGTTAATCCTCTGATCTTGTCGAATGCTTTACCAGAAGGTTCAGCCTTTGGAACGCAAGATATCGCTGCCGGCACCGCTCTCGTTGCCGGCATTGTTACTATCCTCATGGGTGTTGTCGCAAACTTCCCGATGGCTTTAGCGGCAGGCATGGGCCTGAACGCAATGGTCGCTTTCACCCTTGTTCTTGGTTCAGGTCTGACCTACCAGGAAGCTATGGGTCTGATTGTGTGGGAAGGTATCCTCATCACCCTCCTTGTGTTAACTGGTTTCCGTGAAGCAGTTTTCCGCGCAGTTCCATTGCAGCTTAAAACTGCTATTTCTGTAGGTATCGGCCTCTTTATTGCATTCGTCGGCCTCATCAATGCAGGCATTATTCGTCCGGGCGGAACACCCGTTCAGCTTGGTGTGAATGGGTCGCTAGCTGGCTGGCCAGCAGTCGTCTTTGTTATCGGCCTGCTGCTGACAATTGTTCTGTACATCCGCAAAGTCAAGGGCGCAATCCTGATCGGTATGCTGTCCTCAACAGTATTAGCGATTGTCTTACAACTACTTTTGCACTTAGGGCAAAAGAGTGAGGAAAACCCGACTGGTTGGGGTCAAACAATCCCTGAAATCACGGGTTCCCCTGTTGCTGTTCCTCAATTTGGAACGCTTGTGCAGGTTGACATGTTTGGGGCTTTCACAAAGATCGGCCCGCTCGCGGTTGTTCTGCTGATTTTCTCTCTCATGCTTGCTGACTTCTTTGACACGATGGGCACAATGGTTGCTATCGGCTCTGAAGCACACTTGATTGATAAGGAAGGTAATCCTCCGCGTTCCAAGCACATCCTGTTCATTGACTCTATTGCTGCAATCCTTGGCGGTGTCGGCGGCGTGTCCTCTAACACCTCTTACATTGAGTCATCAGCAGGTGTCGGTGAAGGCGCGCGTACAGGTCTGGCTTCGGTTGTCACAGGTGTTTTATTCCTCCTGTCTACTTTCCTGTCGCCACTGGTTGAACTGGTTCCTACAGAG
This sequence comes from Schaalia sp. lx-100, assembly GCF_021083625.1. Taxonomy (NCBI): domain Bacteria; kingdom Bacillati; phylum Actinomycetota; class Actinomycetes; order Actinomycetales; family Actinomycetaceae; genus Schaalia; species Schaalia sp. lx-100. The sequence goes on from NZ_JAJNRP010000004.1 coordinate 216,603, forward strand.
GCCGCCTCAACTGCACTGGTTTTCGTCGGATTCCTCATGATGACTCAGGTCCTTGATATTGAGTGGACAAAGCCTGAAATCGCAATCCCTGCGTTCCTCACGATTGCTTTCATGCCTTTCGCTTACTCGATCACGGTTGGCATCGGTATTGGTTTCATTACCTACTGCGTCATCCAGGTTGCTCAAGGGCATTTAAAGAAAGTCCACCCGCTTATGTGGGTTGCTTCGCTGTTGTTCATCTTCTACTTCGTGCTTGGACCTATCCAACACGCTCTGCTTGGCTGATGAACTAAACGTTATATGTATGCCCCTTGTGACCAAATGGCGCAAGGGGCATACTTCTTATATTGGCGACTAAAATCATGCTATTTCTTGGACATGGTGAACTGCCTGATTGCGAGATAAAACATTCAGGAAAGACACTGTGAGTCATACTTGTGCTTCCTTTATCGTCGCCTTTTATCGGGTGGATAGGTGAAACTTTCGGTGCTCGCTGATCGTTACTCGTAGGGGCGTGGGCCTCTTTTACGGTGCCTGTCGTGGCAGCCTTGTGGGGAATGAAAAAACGAGGACCTGGCCCGCACTGACAACACAAGTAACACTGTATTTCCCACAGTGTTATTGCCTGCGATCAGGTGCTAAATGAATATTGCTGGGGCAGTAGTGGAGCTACATGCCTTCGATGATGTACGTTATACAGGCAACTAAGGCTTCCACATCAGCAACAGAAGTTGAAGGGAAAGTCGCAATACGTAGTTGATTTCGACCCAGACTGCGGTAAGGCTCAACATCAACAACACCATTGTCCCGCAGGATACGCGCGATATGGCCTGCGGACAGGGAATCGTTAAAATCTAAGGTTACGACGACAGGGGAACGCCATTCTTCCTTTTGTACAAAGGGGGTAATAAGGCCTTCTGAATTTTCTGCCCAGTTATATAACACCTGCGAAGCAGCACGACTGCGTTTTTCCATTGCTTCGAGGCCGCCTTCTGCAAGCATCCATTGAATTTGTTGATCCAACATAATCAACGTAGCTAAAGCAGGGGTATTGAGTGTCTGATCTTTGACAGAATTATTGATAGCCAACGATAAATCTAAAAACTGAGGCATCCAACGGTCGCTAGCAGCATGTAATTCATGCGCTCGCTTTTGCGCTGCGGGGCTCAGCAATGCAATCCACAAGCCCCCGTCCGAAGCAAAACATTTTTGAGGGGCAAAATAGTAGGCATCACAGAGAGTGACATCAACATTGATGCCTCCGGCAATCGAGGTGGCATCAACGAGGAGGAGCTGCTCGTTATTACCTATCCGACGTATTGGTGAAAGAGCGCCTGTTGATGTTTCATGATGTGGGTGCGCGAAAACATCAGGTGCTACAAAATCAGCGTGGAGGCCCGCGGGGGAATCAGATTTCTCATGTCCGCTGAGTAAGGCAACGTGGCCTGCTGGTGCCTCGACAATAATGGAGGGGGTCAGATGAGGGGCAGCCTGAGTTTCAGCAGCAAATTTTGACCCAAATTCACCGAAAACACCGTGGCAGGCTTGCTGTTGAACCAAGGAAGTAGTGGCGATAGCCCAAAAAGCGGTTGCCCCACCGTTGCCAAGGACAACTTCCCACCCATCAGGCAGCGCATAGAGTTCACGGATACCTGCCCGCACAGAAGCAACGAGGTTTTTCACCGGGGCTTGACGGTGGGAAGTCCCCATTAGACCTGAATCATTAATGGCCTGAATATGCTGTGGAAAAATACGTGAAGGGCCGCACCCAAAGCGCCCATCGGATGGAAGAATATCGGCAGGAAGCGTCACAGTCATGTATCTGACTGTATCGCGCAGAGACTGAGAAAGAATTGCGTGACACGGAGTGATCGGATTTCCGTGTGCGGCTTTACTGTGCTTTTCGTAAATGAAATAACGAAAAGTCTTGATATTTCAATGAAAATACGTATTTTAAGAAAATGGAGATGTGATAACTGACGAAGGGCTTTATTCTGTGCATAAACCTGATACAGCTGAAATGAGCGAAAAGGAGCCTTCTCGTGCCCGATCTCATTGACACTACAGAAATGTATCTGAAAACCATTTTAGAAATGGAAGAAGATGGTGTTACGCCTTTACGTGCGCGGATCGTTGATCGCTTAGGCCATTCAGGGCCAACCGTGTCGCAAACTGTTGCCCGAATGGAACGTGATGGTTTGTTGCATGTGTTAGGGGATAGGCGTTTAGAACTGACGGAGCAGGGACGTGCTCGTGCTGTCAGCGTTTTACGTAAACATCGTTTGGCGGAGCGTCTTTTATCTGACTTTATTGGTTTAGATTGGACCGAAGTTCATGATGAGGCATGTCGTTGGGAGCATGTCATGTCAGAGCACGTGGAACAGCGTTTACATACTTTGTTGAACTCGCCGACATCTGACCCATACGGTAATCCGATTGATGGGGAGTCGCACCCGGCAGAAGGTTTATCTGTTGAACTGGCTGTGAGGGCATCGGTACCTACACGTGGGCGAGTTGTACGCATTGGTGAGCCTATACAGGCGGAGCGTTCTATTCTTCAGGCTTTTGACGCGGCGGGAATTCGTCCAGGAAGCCGGGTAGAAGTTGAATCGGCTTCTGCTGATGAGGTGCTGGTCCGTAACTGTGAAGATGCGGATACTTTGGGTGAAAAAGCGGTGGTGTGTATTCCATTGGTCCTGAGTCCACATATGTTTATTGCCGTTGAGTGAGTGTTACGTAACATTACCGTTATAAAGATGTGACATTTACTGCTGCTGTCGCTACTATGTGTAGTAGTTCATTTGAACAGGCTTGTTTCCGGGTTACCGAAGTTGGACTACTGGAAAACAAGAAAATAAAAGTCCAACACGGGGGAACCACTGCGACCATTAGGTCTTGGGGTGAAGTTTGGGAAACCGAACCGGGCTCTCCTGCCCGAATCCGACAGCTTACCTCGTAGGGTGAAAAAGGAGAAAACATTTGACACAGCCTAAGTATCAGGCGCGACACCGCAAGGTTCGTCGTCCAGTGATGCCTATTGAAGTGCTCACTGACACTGTTACTTCATTGAATCTGTCCTCGTCGCGATCAACTGCTGTTGCTTCTGTGACAGGTCTTGCTTTGACTGCCGTTGTAGGTGGGGCCGCCAATGCTGCGCCTGCTCAACAGGTAGGAGAGGCCGCTGTTAATCCTGCAACGGTGACGGCAACGCATGCGCCGGCAACGGTTGCTGTTCCTGATATCGCATGGACTGCTGCTGATGAGGTTTCTGCTTCTGCTGAAGCACCTACTGTGCAAGCCCCTGAAACTACGGCAGAACAATCTGTCGAAGCTGCTTCACGTGATTCTGTGCGCGCTGATGTGGCGCAGCAAGCTGCCACGGCACGAGCCGTAGCCGCAAATGCCGCAGGAGGCGATATCGTATCAATCGCCATGTCCTTGGTGGGAAGCCCGTATGTTTACGGCGGGAACAGCCCAGCTGGTTTTGACTGCTCAGGTTTCACACAGTATGTGTACGGTCTGGCGGGCATCGGTATTCCGCGTACTTCAGGTGCGCAGGGTGCTGCAGGAACCAAGGTGTCCTATGCGGAAGCTAAGCCAGGTGATTTGGTATGGCACGCATATGGTCATGTTGGTATTTATGCTGGTAATGGCATGGTGATCGAGGCAACTGTTCCGGGTACAACCGTGACGCTTCAACCGATATGGGGATATGACAGTTTCGTTCGTTACTGATGTGTCTTTCACTATTCTTTGCAAGGGGCTGGCCGTTGAGGTCAGTCCCTTGATTTTTGTCTGGATTTTTCTCTGGCTTATGCCGGTAATGTGGGCAAGCGCAGGAGGGTATTCACTTTTAACTGAAGCACTGCCAGTGCTGTTCTTGAGAGATTTTCAGAAAGATCAGGCACAATAGAATGACTCAGATCACAAGGAGGGGTTTATGGCTACTACGGAAGTCATCCTTGTCGGTGTTGATGGCTCGAAGGAGAGCCTTGATGCTGCATCGTGGGCAACGGCTCGTGCTTTACGTACAGGAGCTCGGATTCACTTGATGTGCACATACGCTGTTGCTTCGTATTCTGCTGCGGCACTTGATGCCGGTTATACGGTTATTGATGATGATGCTCTGAGGCGTGGTGCGCAACAGGTTGTTGATGAGGCAATGGAATATGTTCGTGAACGTGGTGCTCAGCATGTGTCCTCCTCGGTAGAAGCGGGTGATCCTGCAGGTATTTTGGTGGAAATGTCCCGTGAAGTGGACTTGATTGTTGTGGGTTCACGTGGCCGGGGTGGTTTTGCTGACCGCTTATTAGGTACAGTGTCCGCTTCTTTACCTGCTCATGCCCACTGTCCAGTAGTTGTTGTTCCACGGCATACTTCCGGAAAGAAATTCACACCGATTGAACGAATAGTTGTTGGTGTTGATGGTTCGGAGGCTGTTTCTATTGCTTTGAAACATTCGGTTGCTGAGGCTGCTGTATGGGATGCGCGTTTGACAGCGGTTTCTGCGGTGCCTCTGGCTTCAGGGGGCACGATGATGTCATGGCTGCCGACGGCAGTTGATCGGCGTGCTCTTTTGGATGATATTCGTCAAAGCCTATCGCAGGCGGTGGATGCAGCGTGTGACGGTAAAGATATGAAGGTTGCGCGCCATGTGTTAGATGGTTCCCCAGCCTCGCTACTCATCGAATTTTCAACAGCAGTTGATTTGATTGTGGTGGGTACGCGTGGTCGTGGTGGCTTTGCTGGAGTCCTCCTTGGCTCAACTTCGCAAACAGTGCTTCATCATTCGACTTGCCCAGTCATGATTGTTCCTTCTCGTATGAAGAATCATGAACCTGCTCATCCAGGGACAGTGTGGGAACGCCGATAGATACTTTGTTCTGTTGATGGGGGCTGCACATTCCCTTGCATGTGGATATGGAAACGTTGCGGGGGAGTGTGTAGTTTTCTGTTTGCGGTTTTGGCGTGTGTTTCAGGTGCTTTGACGATGAGCTGCTGTGTGGATGTGAGTATTGCATGGTGGCAAAGTGACTGGAGTATTTTGCTTGCGGCGCATGGAAGGGCAGGGAAAGAAAACTTTCTGAGGATGCTAAAATAGCTGAGTGATTTCTTCTGTGTGAGGAAATTGCAAGGCCCTCGTAGCTCAGGGGATAGAGCACCGCTCTCCTAAAGCGGGTGTCGGACGTTCGAATCGTCTCGGGGGCACAAAAACTCCCAGTATTTCAATGTTTTACGATGTTGAAGTGCTGGGATTATGTTTGCTAACAATCAAAAGTGTGCTCAGGAACTGAAGGCTCGTCCCTAGTAAGCCCTTGCGTTGCCTTTTGTGTGGTTAGAACTGTGGTGCGCGGGATGTAACTTATCTTTATTTGTGCAAGTGAACCGTCAGACTGTCCTTGTGAATAAGTTGAGTTTGCTGAGCGCAGTGAGTGCAATGAAGTTTTCGATCTGGGCAGGCGCTCGCAGCGCTGAATGACTTCTGTTTCATGCGCATGTTGTTTACCTAAGATATGAGGAAACATGATGTTGAATATTTGGTATGCGAACCCTCAAGGCCTTTACCCTTTACGAGGGGCAGCTCCCCCAAAATAAAAGTATAAATAATCTGTATTATGTATAAATAAGCATGCTATTTGATAGTTATTCCTTGTAAAGAAACAGGAATCATGTATCACGTGTAAAAATTTTGTGTATATATGCGTATCTTATTGTAAGACATTCAATGCGTTATTCTTCAAGAATTATTAAAGTTGTCTTGTTCGATCAACCATGCTCTAAGTTTCTACTTAAAGAAGGTGTATATGAAAAGGCAACTCCTTCGATTCACTGCAAGTGGCGCAGTATGCGCACTCGCTGCTTGCGGTGTGATGACAACACACACTGCTTATGCTGCTGACAGCGAATCCGCTCCGCTTGTGACAAATAGTATGAGTGAATTCGTATCAGCACTCAACGAAAACTCTGATACAGACGGAAGCACTGAATCCGAAACAGGCTCAGAAGATCCAGAATCGGATGCATCAAATGCTGACGACGAATCCGAACTGTCAGATACTGAAATGACAGATGAAGACAGCACTGAATCTGACGACGCTGAAACTCTCAATGAAGCAGAAGCTCAACCGAGTGCTGAGATCCCAAACCCACTGGATTTTTCCTCTTTCGCTGAAGATCCGGATGACTACAAGATGCCTGAGTCTGCTCGTCGTTTCGGAACGATTGGTAACCTCGTGATTCCAGCCCCGCAGCCGGGCAGCTCAGCAACAGGAAAGGTTCCCGCTGGTCTGGAAGCCTACTACAGCCAGCGAATTGAATGGGGCGCATGTGAACCATTCGAGCAAACCAGCAATAGGGGTATGTTCCAATGCGCATACATTATTGTGCCGGTGGATTACAGTAAACCGGACGGTCAACGCGCAGCAATCGGTCTTCGCCGCTACCCAGCGTCGGGTGAATATAAAGGAACCATCTTCATGGATCCGGGCGGTCCTGGCTTTGGTGGCATGTGGATGGCAAGCCTTGGCATTCGGTCACACATGCGTGAACTCCACAGGAATTTTGACATTGTTGGTTTCGACCCCCGTGGAACTGGGGTGTCCTTGCCTCAAATTCGTTGCCAATCCAATGCTGCTACAGATGCGCAGCGACAAGGAAGCGACGGACTGAGCGGCGATAAACTCGATAAAATCCTCGAATACAATACCAACGAATGTTACAAACGTACCGGTGCAGGCTTTGCGAATTTTGATTCCACTGAATACCTTGCCAATATTGGCACACGTAACGTCATCCAAGACCTTGATGTGATGCGCTCAATCGTTGGCGACGAAAAGCTGAACTACATGGGATTCTCCTATGGCACCTCAATTGGCTACCAATACGTTCAAGCTTTCCGCGATAACGCTCGCGCAATCCTCTTGGATGGTGTGGTGAACCCTTATCAGAACAATAAAGCCGTCGCAGCCAAATACGATGAATACTTCCCAACAAAGACAGGCTCTGAAGAAGTCGCCCAGATGATTGGCTTCCAAGGAACCTTTGAACAGTTTGCTTTACGTTGCGCCAAAGAAGAAGGCTTCACATACGGTGGGCAAAAAGTGCCTTGTGCTTTGGGTGCAAAGAATGCTTCTCTTACTGAACTGACACAACGTTTCTATGAGATCACCCGACCCGCTTACGCTGCAGCAACTTTTGAAAATACGAGTGATGGCCGTCATGTGAGCTGGGCGGATGTGAGTATTGGTGTTATTCAAGCCATGTACAGTGATGAACTGTGGCCAACCCTGAACGCGGCTCTCGCACAACTGGCTGATGGCAGCGGTAACGGAACTCTGATTCAAAGACTTGCTGATGAATATTGGGGACGCGATGCTGGTGAATACGAGTTCGGTCTTTCAGCTTTCCAAGTTATCAGCTGTGTTGACGATGGCACTGACTACAGTGACCGTAATACTTTAGCGGCTGAAGCCCTGGAGAAATATCAGAAAGCACCTTTCACAGACCCAGGTAAAGACCCACAAACTGGTAAACAACGTGAAGCAGAACAAAAGTACGGCTGGTGCCAGTACTTCAAGAAACGCGGCGACCTGCCCACAGGCGTTGAAGTAAAGAATGCGCCGAATGTACTAGTCATGTCCACAACTCATGACTCTGCTACGCCGTACCCGAATGGTGTTATCGCAGCAATGGGCCTGAAAGGTACTTTGGTGACGGTTTCAGGTGCACGTCACACCTCATACGGTTCCTCAGCCTGCGGCAATGAGATCGTCAACAAGTACTTTATGGACCTCACTGTTCCTACAGATGGAACCGAATCAGGACCAGAAATGGAAACGAAAGACCTACATTCCCGCACCGTGAACGGTCACGAATGTCGAGTCAATCGTTTTGACACGCTTGAACGTCAACCATCCACTGTGAATGTTGATACCACCGAAACAACACAGGGTGCCACCCTTACTTTCACCGTCACAGGTGGCGAACAAGGTGAAACCGTCACATTCACTGTGAACCCAGGTAACATCTCTGCCGGTACAGCCATTGTAGATGCAGAAGGCCGCGCAACAGCTACGTGGAATGTTCCTGCTGATCTTGCAAGTGGTGAGTACAGCGTAGCTGCCGCATTTGGAACCACCGGTGAAAACGCGACAAGCCAAACCTTCAGCGTGACAGAAAAGCCGCAACGTGTTTTCAGCGTGAATCCTGACAAGGATACAGTGAAACAAGGCGAACAGATCACTTTTACAGCCGCAGGTGGTGATGAAGGTGAAACAGTAACTTTCACTGTCCATTCTGATCCAGTTGTTGCGGGAACCGCAGTTGTTGAAGGTGGCGTCGCACGTTTGACATGGACTGTTCCTTCCGATTTTGAGGTAGGTTCGCATACGGTCACTGCTGAATTTGCAATGAGCCGTGGGGTAGCGACAAGTTCAGCTTTCAGCGTGATTGCTGCTGATGGAACACCTCAGGTAGAGCAAGTGATTGTGCCCAAAGATAAAGGAAAGGCTAAAGACAAAGACGAGCAGAAACTGGCTCGTACAGGCTCCCAAGTCGTTCTTTACTCTTTCGCAGTATGTGCTCTGCTTGCTTGTGCCGGTGCTATTTCCGCCGTATCACGTCGTCGTCAGAGTCATATCTGACAAGGCAACACATAGCAAAAGCGTATTCCTGCTAGGAATATAGCTGAGCGCTCAATCAATCACGTATGAGGGCGTGGTGCCGAATAATTTCGGTGCCACGCCCTCATTCTTTTTACTTTTTATCCGACAATCCCTACTTTCATCACCAGCTTTTCATGGGCGTACTCATAAAGAAAAATATCTGTGTGTAGCCCACTCCATGCTTCCTGCCGATAGGGAAGGGTATGATGAGCCTACTTTTAGGCATACACGCTGGATACTTTATTGAAAGGAAAACCTGTCCATGCGACTTGTCAAAGCCAGTGTCGAGGACGTGGAAACTATCCGCACAATCAGTATTGAAACATTTACTGAAACTTTCGCTGCTGATAACACAGCCGAGGATATGGAACGATACATTGCTCATGCATTTCATACGGAAGTTTTAAAAAAAGAAGTCCAAAATCCAGATTCCCAGTTCTTCTTGGCTTTTCTTGACGAGGAACTTGCCGGCTATCTGAAAATTAATGTAGGGACTGCGCAAACGGAAGATCGCGGCCCGCATTGCCTTGAAATTGAACGAATCTATGTGCGAAAAGCTGCAAAAAACCGAGGCCTAGGAAAGCTGATGGTCCATCACGCATGTGAACAGGCCCGTATCCTCAACCTCGAAGTAGTTTGGTTAGGAGTGTGGGAGCACAATAAAGCGGCTCAAACTTTTTATGAGAAGTTGGGTTTTCAGACCGTCGGAGCACACACATTTGTTTTAGGCGATGACGTTCAAAAGGACTTAATTATGGAGCGTAACGTGGGGCGTCTGTAGCCTGAAAGTAAGTCCTGAAGCATATATTAACGGGGGTGTGTTGTTCAGAATCATGATTCTGAACAACACACCCCCGTTAAATACCTCTAGGTATCAGTACCTTGCGTGTCGAGCAGCAATATTCGTATGACGGCGACGCTTTGTCATCATCATCCCGAGTAATGCCAGTGCAGAAGCGGTCGCACCTAGTGCTAGTGAATTCGTACCGGTATGTGCCAGCATTCCTGACTTCTTTGAAGGCTGGGGTGTTATTACTACTGGAACTTCTTCAACTTCTGGCGTTGAAGGTACCTCTAGCATTGGTTTTTCAACCGTCGGGTAATCACGTGGAACCTCACGGTGCCATTCCATGCTTGGCTTGTCAACTGTCGGGTAGTTATTTGGCAGTTCGTGATTCTTCAAACGGTACACGTATCGCACGTGAATGGTGCCCTCACGATATTCACCGGATTCAGGTTCGCTATTGGCGTGAATACGGACGAACTCGTAGTTCTTCTGGTTGAAGGTAATGTTCGTTGGCTTATCGTCTGAATTATCCGTGTTGTAAGTCTCGTGTGTGAAGACTGTGTCAGCCAAGGTGCCGTCGATAAAGGTTTTCGTGGCCACTAACCTTGCTGGTTTTTGATTATCAGCAGCAATTGGTTGGTCTTCTTCATCGACGTAATGCACGATCAGATCACCTGAGACTTCTTCACTCGTGAGAACAGCAGTCGGTTTATCTTCAGTCAAGATTGGCTTGTCAACCGTCGGGTAGTTATTTGGTAGTTCGTGATTCTTCAAACGGTACACGTATCGCACGTGAATGGTGCCTTCACGATATTCGCCGGATTCAGGTTCGCTATTGGCGTGAATACGGACGAACTCGTAGTTCTTCTGGTTGAAGGTAATGTTCGTTGGCTTATCGTCTGAATTATCCGTGTTGTAGGACTCATGAGTGAGGACCTCATTCGTCAAAACATCATCGACAAATGTTCGTGTCGCAACCAATTTTGCTGGTTTTTGATTATCAGCAGCAATTGGTTGGTCTTCTTCATCGACGTAATGCACGATCAGATCACCCGACACTTGTGTGACTTTTTGCCTTATTTCAGTGTTGGTTGCGGTGTAGTAGCGGGTGTTTGCTTGGGGGTTGGTGGTGGAGTTTGTTGTGTCTTCCACTGTTGCGGTGAACTTGGTTTCCCCTAAGGTGATTTTCCCGTCTGTTACGCCTTTTTCTGTAACCGTGTAGGTGATAGCTTCACCGTTTGCGTTGGTTGCGGGAAGATCATCAAAGCGTAGTGTTGTTTCGCCGGCGGCGAGTGTTTTTTCGACAGGCGTATCCCCGCCAGTGAGGACGAAAGTGACCTCGGCTTTGTGGGAATCATCTGTCACATTCCACACCTTTGACACCACAATATTTTTGAGTTCGGTGTTGGTTGCGGTGTAGTAGCGGGTGTTTGCTTGGGGGTTGGTGGTGGAGTTTGTTGTGTCTTCCACTGTTGCGGTGAACTTGGTTTCCCCTAAGGTGATTTTCCCGTCTGTTACGCCT